>JAZBNQ010000252.1:0-2050 GCA_036350775.1 Mariniphaga sp. | reverse complement strand
GGAATCCGCTTTACCCATGGCACCTGCTGGACCAAGCTTTCAACTTTTTCCCGTTGCCATTTCCGGCAACCTTTTCCACTCCCTCACCAAAAAAAATGTGACAGCCAGGGCCGACATGGAATCGGCAAACGGATATGCCAGCCAGATGCCGGTTATTCCCCAAAACTCAGGCAAAATCAACAGCAGCGGAATGAGCCCGATGACCTGACGGAAAAGCGTTGCAAACATGGCAATTTTCGCTTTGCCAATGGCCTGAAAAAAGTGTGATGCCACCACCTGAAATCCAACCAGCGGCAAGGCCAGGATTACCAAACGCAGTCCGTGAACAGAAATGGAATACAATTCAGGGCTGTCTGTATTAAACAACCTGACTATAACACCCGGGATGGCCTCAATAAAAGTGAACGAGGCCACTGCAATAATGGTGGCTGCAATTAACGAAAGGCGTAACGCCTCTTTAACACGTGGAACCGATTTTGCACCATAATTAAAGCCAATAATCGGCTGCGATGCCATGTTGATGGCTACAATAGCCATTATCACAAGCGAAACCACCGAGTTGACAATTCCCATGGCACCTACGGCCAAATCGCCGCCAAAAACAATCAGCTTTTTATTGAGCAACCCTTGCACAAAACTGTTGGCAATTTGCATGGTAAACGGCGCCATTCCAATGGCAACAATCTCCATAAGTATTCCCCAATTAACACGAATATTCTTATTTTTTAATTTGATTACCGAACGCCCTCCCCTAAAATGAATCAACACCCAAACCATTAAAACAAACATGGAAATAACGGTGGCATAAGCTGCGCCTTTTACGCCCATATCGAGCCAGAAAATAAAAATAGGATCGAGAATAATATTTGTGCCGGCACTAATAATCATCGACATCATGGCAATTCGGGCATTTCCTTCGGAGCGAATGACGTTGTTCAGCGAAAAACCCACAACCATAAATGGGGTTCCGGCCAAAATAATATTGAGGTAATCGTTGGCATACTGAAATGTTTCTTCAGTTGAACCAAACGAACGTAAAATGGGTTCTTTCAGCCAGTAAGTGACAACCATGATTAAAATGGAAACCAGAACCATCAAAGCAAAACCGGTTCCAAGCGTTTGCTCGGCCCGCTCCATATTTTTCCGCCCCATGTTAATGGAAACATACACCCCGGTGCCAATCCCGATGAGCATTCCGAAACCCATCATTATCAGCATCACTGGAAAAATTACAGAGATGCCGGAAAGTGCTTCGGCGCCAACTCCCTGACCAATGAAAATGCGGTCCACAATATTGTAAAGTGCATTTACAAACACACCCACAAAAGCCGGAACAAAGTATTTAAACATTAACCGGCCAATATTGGCATCCCTCAATTCATCAATGTTTCTCATGTCTGGCAAAGGTAACTATTTAAGGCAAAATCGGTTTTAAGCACCAATTATAAAAACCCCTGAAAAATGATTAATTTTGCAGCACAAAAATTTCGATTTCATGGAACAGAAAAAGTTGGACAAAAATATTAAAGCAAACCTTTTTTCGGCAAATACGGCAACGGTAATTGCAACATTAAATACACTAAAAGAAAAAGGGAACAACGCTTATCTTCCTTTGCTTTTCGATTTACTGAATTCAAATCCGGAAGCTGAAATAGAACAGGAAATCATTTTTATTCTTTACAATTTGAAAACAAAAGATGCTGCGCCTGTTTTGGTTGAAGCCCTTCAAAATCCGAAATTTTTGCCCATTCGGAAAAAACTAACGGCTGCCTGTTGGGAAAACGGCCTCGATTATAGCAGCTACCTCCCGGTTTTTGTTGATTTGGTGATAAACGAAAATTGGGAAACCGGCTTTGAAGCTTTTACTGTTATTGAAAACATGGAGAATTATCCTGACCAGGAGATTATAGATTTTGCAACAGAAAAAATCCACCAGGGGCTGGTTAAGGCAAACGAACAGCAAAAATATTTTTTACACGAAATCCTTACTTTGATCCGTTAATATTCATATTTGAAAACCAATTTTGAAATACGGATTAAAAATAGCAGG
>JAZBNQ010000251.1:0-2757 GCA_036350775.1 Mariniphaga sp. | reverse complement strand
GACGGAATGGAGCGGGCTGTGGGAAATGCCCTGCTTGTAATTTCTACTGCTGTTCCCGGCCAGGCAATTTCCATGCAACTGAATGCCGGACACATTACCATTCCGTTTGGAAAAAAATTCCAGGTTAAAGCAAGCACTTTCGACGAAAACGGCGCGGTTGTCCAATATTTAAATGCAACAAACATCAATTACCAGGTTATCGGAAATATTGGAGAAATTGATGCAAGTGGATTGTTTACGGCTTCAGGAACAAGCGAAACTGGCGCAATTGTGGGAACCTGGAATGGGATTTCCGATACCATTCAGGTAAAACTTAATCCGGTTGAAAACATTTCATTCTCGGTGAATTCCCTGGTAATTGACCATTTAAACGAATATACATTTAAAGTTTTGGGTACAGGAGAAAATGGTGATACGTATCAAATGGACAATGATATTGTACATTTTACTTCGGCAGATCCAACTATTGGAACTGTTTCGGGCCATGGAATTTTTACAGGAAAATCAGACGGGCTGGTTGAAATTATTGTTTCTAATGGCAATGAAAATCAGACGGACACTTGCCTGGTAAGTGTTGAAATCGGAAGGGGAAATGTGCTGCTCGACAATTTTTCCGAACCGAATTCCTGGAAAGTTTCCTTAAGTCAGATTGAAAATGTATGGCTTTCCCGTGAAATAAATCCCGTTTACAATGAAGAAATGCTTAAAGTGGATTATGAATTTACTTACTCAAACCGGACTGCCAGCATCACATTAAGTAAAGAAACCGATATTTATGGTATGCCCGATTCACTTTTAATGGAAGCCGCAGGAAGTGGCTACCTCACTTCGTATTATTATTTACTCGACCATTCCTACGGATTGTGCCAGGTATCTTCATTTTCCGACAGTACGCTTCAAAAAAAGAAGGCTGCCATTCGAACCAGCGAGTTTAAACAGGAAGATTATCCTGTTCCGTTAACAAGTATCAGGCTGAATATTGAACGTGACCCATCTTATGTTTCGGGAAACACATACAATGGAACCTTTTGGCTGAAAGGAATTTATGCCATTTATCCTGAAAAGGATGTGCAGAATCAGATACAACTTCCCTTACAAAAATCAGAATTAACGATTTTTCCCAATCCGGCAAAAAGGGGATTCTACATTCAGACAAACCAAAACACTCCGGGATTGTTCCATTTAAATATTTATACGATTACCGGTGAATTAATAAAGAATGAAAACATCAAAACAGATAATACCGGAAAAACGTCATATATTCCTGTAAAAGATTTACTACCTGGCGTTTATTTCATTATTCTGAAAAGCGGTGATTTAACATCAACATGTAAACTGATTATTTCGTCCTAAGGCGTTTAACAAACAGAATTGCAAAAATCGAAAGAAAAAAGAAAGCTTATGAATCGAAATTTTACCTTATTTCTTGTTTACATTATTTTAACCGGCATCGTCCTTCCCTCTGAAGCACAGATTCCGAAACGCGAAATGCGGGCATCGTGGCTGACCACAGTTTGGGGACTCGACTGGCCCAAAACCAAAATACCGGAAGGTGGTGGAAATTTATATATCAACCAGCAGAAAGACCAGCTCATTCGCATCCTTGACTCCATGCAAGTGGCGGGCATGAATGCTGTTTTTTTCCAGGTGAGGTCTGAATGCGATGCCATGTATCCGTCAAGTTTTGAACCCTGGTCGGCTCATTTGGTAGCTTACCGCGGAATGAATCCCGGTTACGATCCGCTGCAGTTTGCCATTGAGGAAAGCCATAAACGTGGCCTTGAATTGCATGCCTGGCTAAATCCTTACCGTTTTGAATCTGTTGCCGGTAAATATTCCGGGCAGCCCGGCGATTACAATCAAACCAATCCTGAATGGGTACTCTCCTACAGTGGCGGAGGTTCCATTCTTGACCCCGGAAATCCGGCTGTCAGGGAAAGAATATCAGCCATCGTGGAAGAGATTTTGGTTAATTATGATGTAGACGGAATTGTTTTCGACGATTATTTTTATGCATACGGCGGAACTCCGAATTCCCTTGATCAATATTCGCAAAACAACTGGAAACCATCATCAATGGGTTTGCACGACTGGCGCAGAAACAATGTGAACCAAATGGTTGCAGGTGTTTACGAAACCATTCAGCAAACCAAACCATGGGTTACTTTTGGCGTTTCACCTTTTGGGATCTGGACCACAGACCCGCAGGTGGCAGCTTCCTACGGTCTTACACTTCCGGTTGGAATTACCGGAATGGATGCCTACAAAAGCATTTATTGTGATCCGGTAGCCTGGTTAACTGAAGGAACTGTGGATTATATTTCCCCGCAAATTTACTGGCCCACCACGAGCACTGGGCAGGACTACAAAAAACTGGCTCCCTGGTGGTCGGATGTGGTAAATCATTTTGGACGGCATCTTTATGTAAGCCACTCACTATCTGATTTAGATGAATCAGATTATCCGCCGCCAATGGCATTAAAATCTGCTTACAATGATTTTCTGCGTACAGAATTGAACGGCCTTTCCATGATGGAATACTTTTCAAAAATGAGCGCAAAAACTTCAGTGGCAGGCTACGATCCTTCTGAATTTGGCTTGCAGATTCAGTGGAATCGTAAATCAGATAAAAACCAGGCACCCGGTAGTGTTTTTTTCAGGGCAACTATGTTTTACCGACAGGGTTTTATAAACTATTTGCGCACCCACGAATATGAAAACAGATCGCTGCCGCCGGTTAAACCATGGAATATTTTT
>JAZBNQ010000250.1:0-15547 GCA_036350775.1 Mariniphaga sp. | reverse complement strand
CTTTCAATAATTATCTCCTTTTCCTCAAACGACCACGCTGAAAAATAGCCCAGTGCCCCGTTGCTGAAATTGGAAATGGGATTAGCGGGTGCCGGTGAACCGGGATTTGTGTTTGCCATTTCGCGGAAAGTTGTAAAATAGAGAAATGCGTTTTCATCGATTGACATCAGTTGAACGTATGCCGTATCGCCAACGTCAAAAAGTTGCCGGCGCAGTGTTACCTGAATGCCCTTCCCGTTAAGGCCACTGTCGTCGAATACGATTAAATCATCCACATCGTTAAATAGCTCTTCGTTCTTGTAAACTTTTATCCTGTAATAGTTTATTTCACCGGGAGGATCTGAAAAGTAAAGCAGCAACCGGTACCCCCCTTCAAAAAAACGCACATCCTGCTGGTATTCAAAACCTAACGAATCAATTTTAATTGCTGGATAAAGTGTTGATTTCGCTTCATAATTTTGTCCTTCAACTTCAATAAATAGCTTGTATTCTTTGTTTTGCAGCACAGGGTAGCTTTCTATTTTGTAAACTCCATGACCAATTGTTTCTGCCTCAAACCGTGTTCCGGCGCTATTTTCAAGAAAAACTTGGGCATTATCCACTTTTTCAACCGGAGTTGTAGCGAAATAGCTGCCGGATTTTGAAATATGAACTTCCAGTTCACCAAGGTTATACGATAGATTTCCCTCGATGACAATTTGTGGATTGGCTTCATTCAGATCCACATCGATAACACGTTCGCAACTAAAGAAGACGAAAAGCAAAAGGAAATGGAGGAAAAAGAGATTGGATTTGTGGGAATTAAGTGGTGATTTATGGTTGTGTTGTGAATTATAATGTTTCATCATTTTTTCCTTTTAAAATTTAAACCGGTAGCTTACCGATGGAATTGCCTTAAAAAGAGAAACCTGCACAGCTTCGGTTTCTGCCGGATTATTCTCCTTTGTTCTGAAATCGATAAAATAAGCATTTTCGCGGGCGTAAGCGTTATAAATCGAAAAGTTCCAGCTCGATTCAAATTTATCCGTTTTTTTGCGTTGCCAAACCAGACCTAAATCCAGCCGATGGTAATCGGGCATTCTGTATCCGTTTCGCTCGGTATAATATCCAATGTTTTTGCCATCAATTTCATATTTCCCGCTCGGAAAAGTAACCGCATTTCCGGTGTAATAAATCCAGGTAGCCGAAAGTTTTAGTTTCGGGGAAATGCCGTAAATGGCCACAACCGAAACATCGTGGGTGCGGTCCTGCCTGGCCGGAAACGGATTTCCGTTACTAATTTCGTCGAACTGCCGAATGGTTTTCGACCACGTATAACTAAGCCATCCGTTCAACCTTCCCATGTTTCTTTTCAGCATCAGTTCAGCACCATAAGCCCATCCCCTGCCAAATACCAGCTCTGATTCAACTGTTGAATTGAAAACCAAATCGGCACCGTTTTTATAATCAATCTGGTTTTGAAATCCCTTGTAATAAACCTCCAGCGACGACTCAAATTCATTATTTAAAAAATTCCTGAAATACCCCAGCGAAACCTGATCTGAGATCTGAGGTTTTACGTTGTTCGAACTGGGAAGCCACAAATCGGTAGGTGTGGTTGTTGTTGTGTTGGTAAGTAAATGGAGAAACTGATAAATGCGATTGTATGACGCTTTTACCGAACTGCTGCCATTCAAGGAATAATTAACCGCCAAACGTGGTTCAAGTCCTCCCTGTGTTTTATAAAATTCACCTCTTTCAACTTCAGTAGTTTGAATTAATTCCCCGCTTTCATCAAATTCATAAAATTCGCCCGGCCCAATATTGCTGAACAGTGCAAGGCGAAGGCCATAATATAATCTTATTTTATCTGTAGCTCGCTGCGAATTGGAAATATACCCAGCCCATTCAACTGCATTTCGTCTTGAGATATTTTCCGGAGTAATATAGCCAAATCCTTCATTTACTGACACTTCTCCTGGTATAATCCTGTGTTTGATAACATTTGCACCAAATTTGAATGTATTATTCGAATTGGCATAAAAAGTAAAATCCTGTTTCAGGTTAATGTCGCGAATTTCTGAACGGATGGCCAAATCAAGATTTCGCAATACATTTATATTGTATGAGTAATTGCTGAAAATAAGCGACGTATTGGAAAAAATCTTCTCCCCAAAAATATGGTTCCAGCGCAATGTCCCGGTGATACTTCCCCAATCGAACCCAAATTCATTTTTATACCCGAAATCATCCCGGCCCAGGTACCCCGAAAGATAAATGCGGTTTTTGCTGTTTATTTTATAATTGGTTTTCAGGTTCAAATCGTAAAAATAGAGGTAAGTATTTTTAATATCCTGTTCATTTGATAAATTCAGAAACAAATCGGCATAGGTGCGACGCCCGCTCAACATAAACGAACTTTTATCTTTAACAACTGGTCCTTCAACAGTAAGGTTCGATGAAATAAGTCCCAGGTTTCCGGAAACCCCGTAACTTTTTAAATTCCCTTCATTCATTTGAATATCGAGCACCGACGATGCGCGGCCCCCGTATTCGGCAGGAATAGAACCCTTCATCAGGCTGGCATTTTTCAATGCTTCAGAGTTAAACACCGAAAAAAATCCAAGCAGGTGAGATGCACTGTAAACAGGGGCTTCATCCAATAAAATTAAATTTTGGTCAATTCCTCCTCCACGCACATAAAAACCTGAATTTCCCTCACTGGCAGGCTTAACTCCGGGAGTCAACTGAATGGTTTTTAAAATATCGGGTTCACCAAAAATTACCGGAATATTTTCAATTTGTTTGGGCGCCAGTTGCACTTTTCCCATTTCAACCGAAGTTACGTTTTTATCGGCTCGCTCTCCTATAACCACAACATTGCCAATTTCGTAACTGGCACTTTTCAGTTCAACATCCAGTTTAACGTTTTTATCCAGTTCAACCCGAAAAACCTGGGGTTCATACCCAATAAACTGAATCCGGATTTGATAAATTCCTTCCTCAAGTGACAGAGAATAAAAGCCATAATTATTTGAAAAAGTGCCGGAACTAAAATTTCCTTCAACAGCAATGGCAGCTCCGGCCAAATCCTCGCCGGTGGCGGAATCACTGATATTACCGCTAAGTGCAAACCGATTTTGCGCACCTGAAGAAGTGTAATAAAAAAGGAATACAAGTACAATTATGATTTTTCTCAGCATGCCATATTAATCGAAGCCCCAAAAATAACAATAAACTTGATCGTTAATAAAATATTACTAATTTTGGTGACCTTTTTTTAGGGAAAATTGAAGAGAGGCTGAAAATGAATCAAAAAACAATACTAAAATGAAAGTTTACAAGACGGAACAAATTCGCAACATTGCATTAATTGGTAATGCCGGCAGTGGAAAAACCACCCTTGCAGAGGCCATGCTGTTTGAGGGTGGAGTAATTACCCGCAGAGGTGAAGTAACCGCAAAAAATACGGTTTCAGACCACAACTTTATCGAGCAGGAATATGGCAACTCCGTATTATCCACCCTTTTATATACTGAGTGTAACGGGGCAAAAATCAATATCCTCGATACCCCGGGAATGGATGATTTGTGTGGCGGAGTGGTATCATCTTTAAATATTACTGACCTTGCATTGCTTACCGTTAATTCAACCAATGGTGTAGAATCAGGAACTGTGTCAGCAGGACGTCATGCAGAGAATATAAACGTTCCCATGATGTTCGTTTTTAATCAGCTCGACCACGAAAATTCCAATTTTGATGCAGCACTCGAACAGTGCAAAGCCACTTTCGGCAATAAAGTTACAATTGTTCAATACCCTTTTGATTCGGGTACGGGCTTTTCGTCTATTATTGATGTGCTGAAGATGAAAATGTACAAATACGGCCCAAATGGTGGAAATCCTGAAGTACTTGAAATCCCGGATTCAGAAAAAGACAAGGCCGAAGAACTGCATAACGAGCTGGTTGAAATGGCTGCAGAAAACGAAGAATCGTTGATGGAACTTTATTTTGATAAAGGTTCTCTTTCGGAAGATGAAATGCGCAAAGGAATGAAATTGGGTATGTTGCAACGCGACCTTTACCCTGTTTTCTGCACCTGTGCCAAAAAAGATATGGGTGTTGGCCGTTTAATGGAATTTATTGTAAACATTGCCCCAACACCGGTTGAACGCCCCATGAGGCCAATTGCCAGTGGTAAAGAGCTGAAAATGGAAGAATCGGCAGAACCCAGCTTGTTTGTATTTAAAACGGCTGTTGAATCGCACGTGGGTGAAATAACTTACTTTAAAGTTATGTCGGGTAAAATTAAGGAAGGCCTTGATTTAATAAATACCAAAACCGGGAACAAGGAAAGACTTTCGCAGGTATTTGCTTCAGCAGGAAAAACCCGTGAAAAAGTTGATGAGCTGTTTGTAGGCGACCTGGGATGTACCGTAAAATTAAAAGAAACAAAGTTTAATCAAACACTTACAACAAAAGAAGCCGACACCAAATATGAACCCATTAAATTTCCTGCAGCGAAACATACTGTAGCGGTTAAAGCCGTTAATGAATCGGATGATGAAAAAGTGGGTGAAATTTTGAATAAAATTAAGTTTGAAGACCCCACTTATGTTATTGAATACTCAAAGGAGCTGAAACAATTACTCGTGCATGGGCAAGGCGAATACCATCTGAATGTATTGAAATGGTATTTCGACAACGTCCATAAAATTGATGTGAACTATATTCAGCCTAAAATCCCATATCGCGAAACCATTACCAAAGCAGCCCAGGCTGATTACCGCCACAAAAAACAATCTGGGGGTGCCGGCCAGTTTGGCGAGGTGCACATGATTATTGAACCTTATGTTGAGGGAACAGCACCTAAAACCATGTTTAAATTTGGCGATAAAGAACAAAAAATAGCTGTTCGCGACGTACAGGAACATGCACTGCCGTGGGGCGGAAAACTCATTTTTGTGAACAGCATCGTGGGTGGTTCTATTGATGCGCGATTCCTTCCGGCTATCCTGAAAGGGATTATGGAAAAAATGGAAGAAGGCCCGCTTACCGGTTCTTATGCCCGCGATATTGTGGTATATATTTACGACGGAAAAATGCACCCGGTTGACTCTAACGAAATATCGTTTAAACTGGCTGGAAGGAATGCATTCAGCAAAGCATTTAAAAATGCCGGTGCCAAAATTCTGGAACCCATTTATAACCTTGAAGTTTGGGTTCCGAGCGACCGCATGGGAGATGCAATGAGTGACCTGCAGGGCCGCCGCGCCATGATTATGGGTATGGGATCTGAACGCGGAATGGAAAAAATTAGCGCCAAAGTCCCGCAAAAAGAAATGTACAGGTATGCCACATCGCTGAGCTCAATTACCGGCGGACGCGGCGTATTCAACATTTCATTTGACAGTTATGAAAAAGTACCTGCCGAAGTTCAGGACGAACTACTGAAAGCATACGAAGCCGAGCAGGAAGAGGAATAGACCATTTTCTAATCCATTTTATTATAACCAAAAGTCCCGGTTCGAAAGAGTCGGGGCTTTGTTTTTTTTGTTATAACTTCACCTGAACACAATTTTCGTAACCATCTCCTCCCCTGCCTGTTCGTTGAGTTTTGACCGTATCTCTTCCCGCATCATAACCAGTTCATTTTTTACCACCGACGAACTGATTTCAACATAAAGTATTTGTTTCGAAAGATAAATATTTCGGGTGTAGCCAGCGATGGTTTTCCCCAGCAACATTTCCCACGACTGAACCACGTCAACCTCCTTCAGTTTGCGGTCAAATTTCATTGCGTTTATGTACTCGCGAAGTACTTCGCCAAGCGGTTGTGTATTACTTTTCCTCATGTCAATGCTTCAATTTTTCCTGAGTTAACATTAAAAATACGGTAATCGGCATTCATTTTTTTAATGATGGTGTCGAGGTGTTCGCGGTTGGTATCGGTAATAAAAATCTGCCCAAAATCTTCGCCCGAAACAACCTTAACAATTTGCTCCACCCGGTAGCGGTCAAGTTTATCAAATATATCGTCGAGCAGCAAAATGGGCTTCATCTCTGAAATCTCTTTAATAAATTCGTATTGAGCCAGTTTAAGCGAAACCAGATAGGTTTTGTTTTGCCCCTGCGAACCCAGTTTTTTTATGGGATATTCGTCAATATTAAAAACAAGTTCATCTTTATGAATGCCAACTGTTGTGTATTGAGCGGCCCGATCCTTAAACTGTGTATCTTTCAGTAAATTCTCAAGGCTACTTTCATACAAATCAGACTGATGAGTGAGGCTAACTTTTTCATTTCCCTGCGAAATAAACGAGTAAAACTCCTGAAAAACCGGAATCAGCTTTTTTACAAATTCCTGCCGTTCGGTATGAATTCGTGAACCATAATCAACAAGTTGTTCATCCCAAATCGAAAGCAATTCTGCATCGAAATAGTGGTCGGAAGCAAATTGTTTTAACAGGTTGTTGCGCTGCAAAAGTGCCCGGTTATATTTCAGTAAATCGTCGAGGTAATTTTGGTTGTATTGTGAAATTACACCATCCATAAACTTACGCCGTTCGTCACTTCCTCCCAGAATCAGGCTTGTATCTGCCGGCGTAATCATTACAAGTGGCAAAAGCCCGATGTGTTCCATCAACTTTTTATACACTTTTGAATTTCTTTTGAACTGCTTTTTCTGGCCTTTTTGTAGTCCGCAGGAAATAACTTCAGAAGAATTTTCCCGCCGGTAATTTCCATTCAGCATAAAAAAGTTCTCTTCGTGGTTGATGTTAAACTGATCGATCGAATTAAAAAAACTTTTACAAAACGAAAGGTAATAAACGGCATCCATTAAATTTGTTTTTCCTGAACCATTATTTCCTATCAAACAGTTTAATCTGGGAGAAAATGAGGCCTGAACTTCTTTCAGGTTTTTATAATTTATAATGGAAATTTCTTCAATATACATGGAAAAATACGCTGTTACTTCCTGCAAAACTAACTAAAAAACACCGCAGGAAGAATAGTTTCACGGAAATTCAGGTTAATAACATGAAACTGTTGGTTAATCCCGAAATTTAAAAGCGCTTTTTCAGTTCAGTTTATAAAAAAAAGCTATTTTTGCGGCACAATTTTGAAACAGAAAAACATGGCAAAAAAGAAAGCTCAGCAAGCTGATAATTTGCAGGAACTTGAAAGTGCGCTAACCAAAACAGAGCGGTTTATTGAAGAAAACCAAAAACCCATAACTTATGTTGTTGGCGCTATCATTATCGTGGTAATTGCTTACCTTGGTTTTACCAGGTTTTATTTGCAACCTCGTGAAAACGAAGCTCAATCGCAAATGTTTATGGCCGAAAATTATTTTGAAAAGGACTCATTCAATCTCGCCATTAACGGCGACGGCAACTATTTGGGTTTTTTGGATATTATTGACGATTACGGAATGACCAAATCGGCTAATCTGGCTAAATATTACACGGGTATTTCTTACCTGTATTTAGGGCAATATGAAGATGCACTGGATTACCTGAACGGTTTTAAAACCAAAGATCTGCTTCTTGGCCCGATTGCCGAGGGCGCAAGAGGAGATGCCAAACTGGAATTGGGCGACATGGAAGGTGCGTTAAAACATTATAAAAAGGCTTACTCAATGAATGATAACGAGCTTACAACTCCGGTTTATATGATGAAAGCAGCCCGGTTGCTCGAAACCATGGACGAATTGGAAGATGCACTTGCAATATATCAGGAAATAAAGGAAAAATATCCTGAAACCAATGAAGGTCAAAACGTGGATAAATTCATTGCACGGGTAGAAATTAAATTGGGATAATCAGTAAAAATTTAATATTTACACCCCTCCACGCGAGGGGTTTTTTATTTAAAACAAATGGCAACAAAAGATCTTTCGCAATACAATATTGAGTCTGTTCCATCTGCCGAAAATATGCGTTTTGGCGTGGTGGTAGCCGAATGGAATTTTGAAATTACTTCTGCACTGGCCAGTGGCGCTGTAAATACATTAAAAAAACATGGCGCCACAGACGAGAACATACTGGTAAAATATGTTCCCGGAAGTTTTGAACTTCCTTTAGGTGCCCAGTATTTTGCTGAATTGGAAAATGTTGATGCTGTAATTTTGCTGGGGTGCGTTATTCAGGGCGAAACCCGGCATTTCGACTACATTTGCGAAGGAGTAACTCAAGGAACGGTTGAGTTGAACCTGAAATATAACAAACCGTTTATTTTTGGAGTACTTACCACCAACACCCAGCAACAAGCTCTAGACCGGGCCGGAGGTAAACATGGAAACAAAGGTGATGAAGCAGCAGTAACTGCCATTAAAATGGTTCACCTGAAACAAAATTTTTCTGTTTGATTTAACACAAAAAGGGCTTGCATAAGCAAACCCTTTTCGAAAAACCAAACTAAACCAATATGTTAACAAAACTATCTTCCAGATCTTCCCTGTCCACGTTGTGCCCGTCTTTCTTCCTGATACTTTTGGTACTTTTTCCACTGGGCTTCGGTTAAAATTTCTTTCATTTTTTTGTCTTGTTCAACTCTTAACTCTCCCATCTTTTCGCGCATTCCTTCAAAACCCCCACCCGGATTTTCATCACGCATGGCCCGCATTTTTTTGCCTGTTTCGAGGTTTAAATCGTACACCTGTTTTTCCTGTTTTTCATCCAGTCCAACAGCTTCTTTTATTTGTTCTGTCTGGCGTTTAGCCATTTCTTCCGGATTTAAATTTCGTTGTCCGGGCTGAGCTATGGAAACCACAGCTATCAGCATAAGCGACATTAATATTACACCCATTTTTTTCATTGCAGAATTTTTAATGATTTATGGGCTTTCGACCAACAAAAATGTGGAAAGTTTAAGGGAGTTGAAAAATAATTACAAATCAATGCTCAGATTCATTCCAACAACATCATAAGTCTGCCAGATGGCAGCCTTTTTATTTTTTTCCAAAACATAATACAACTTCATTTCAAATGTATCGCTGCATTTCAATTTTGTTCCGGCATAAATTCGTGCAAGGTGCAGTTTTTCATTGTCGAACCGAACAAATCCTTCTTCGGAAATGTATGCGGAAACCCACTGACTGGCAAACAGGGGTAATTCGGCTGTTAACATTTGCCGATACCTGAAATGATCAGTTAGAGTTTTGTACATTCTGTATTCAAACCGGTTCGAAAGTTCCAACTCTACTTTTCCAACATTTTTTGAAAAATTACCGAAAATCATGGGCCGGTTTTCCTGAAGCCAGCCATCTTCTTTACGAATAAGTAAAATTCTGCCAGAAGCACCTGCTTCAAACCATGAATTAATAATTCGTTTAACTGAAATATCACCAAATTTTAAATCGATGCTGCCAGATTGCGGGGTAAAATGTATTTTTTCTGTTACGCCAATTTTTGTTTTTTCTGAAAGACGAACTTCTAAATTGTTCGAATTCCAAAATTGAAATAATCTTTCCTGTGCCAAAACAGGAAAATAAAACAAAAGGAGAAACACTAAGATTGTCAGACTTTTGGTCATGGTTCAAAATTAAAAAAAAGCCGGGAAGTATATTCTTCCCGACCTTTTAATAAACTGAATATTTAACATTCTATCTTTTAGGCATTTGTACTCCGCGTTTTTTAGCCACATCTTCGAGTCTTTTTTGAAATTTAGATTTTTTCACCGGCTTCTTTTTATTTACCTGCAGCTGGGCCCTTATTTTTTCTTCATCAATAAAAGACCTGATAATGTAAGTTTGCCCGATGGTAATTACGTTGGCCAGGAAGTAATAATAGCTTAATCCTGAAGAATAGTTATTCAAAATAAACAGGAACATAACAGGCATCATGTACATCATGGTTTTCATTCCCGGCATACCTTGTGCAGTTGTTGCCTGCTGATTTAACCGGGTTGAAATTATAGTAGTAATAGTCATCAGCAAACAGAACAAACTCACATGATCGCCATAAAACGGAATAGTAAATGGCAAATTGAGGATGGAGTCGTAAGTGGACAAATCGTGTGCCCAAAGAAAACTCTCCTGCCTGAGTTCGATTGAAGTGGGAAAGAAAAAGAACATGGCAATGAGAATGGGAAACTGGAGCAGCATGGGCAGGCACCCTCCCATGGGATTCACCCCTGCTTTTTTATAAAGTGCCATGGTGGCCTGCTGTTTCTCCATGGCTTTATCATTCCCGAATTTTTTAGTTACTTCGTCAATTTCCGGTTTTAATGCTCGCATTTTGGCTTGCGAAATGTACGATTTATAGGTAAACGGGAATAAAATGGTTTTAATAAAAACAGTAAGTAACAGAATAATAATACCAAAATTATCAATAAACCGGCGCAGAAAGTTAAAGGTGGGAATAATGAGGTATTTGTTTACCGGACGAACAATGGCGTAACCCAGGTAAACCAACCTTTCCAAATCAATATCATACTGGCGCAGGGTTTGGTAATGGTTGGGGCCAAAGTAAAACTCCAGGTCAACTTTTTCGTTCGCGGTTCCCTGGTAAGGAATAGCGATATCGGCATAAAAGTTGGCCAGATAGACTGGATTTTCTTCATAAACTTCAGAACGAACAAAAGCGTTGGGAAAGGCTTCGTCGGCAATGATGGTAGAGTTAAAAAACAACTGCTTAAACCCAATCCATTTTACCCGTGTACTCAGGTTTTCTTCATCCGATTTGTTTTGGGAAAGGTTATCTACATCATCCTCAAAAAACTTGTACATGATGTTGGTGTAGCGGTCTTCTCCAAAACGTGAAGGACGCTCCTGCCGGGGCACATCAAAAGACCAGGTAAAATTAAGGTACGACTGGTTGGCAGCTATATACTGTTCCAGTCCCTGAATATTCATGTCGAAATCAAGCAGGTATGAATTGTAGTCGAGCGAATAAACATATTCCAAAAATTTACCAGGTTCTACTTCAAGGCGAAAACTCACGGTTTCCTTACCTCCCGGATTTTCTTCATTAAATTTTGTGCGTCCTTCGCTCCCCGTCCTGACTACCGGCCCTGAAACAACTACAGATTTCTGATTTATACTGGACGTAAAATATAACTGGTCGGTTTGAATGCTTCTGTTTTGTGCAAAAAAGTTCAGACCGAAAAGGGTTTCATCGCCATCAAATAGCATAAGTGGCAGCGAATCGTGGGTTTGGTAGTTTTTTAATTCAACCGAATAAATCCTTCCACCCTTATTGGTAAAAGTTATTATCATCAGGTTGTTTTCGAGTGTGTAAAATTCCTGTTCGCCAATTGCTGCCTGACCAAAAACTCCAAACTGATCAATTTTTTCCTGTAAATTGTCGGAATCAGCCAGTGAATCGGGAAAGGTGATTACTGTGTTCTCGTCCTGGGAGACTTGTTGTTGCTTTTGTTCTACTTGCCGGGCTTTTTCGGCTTCAACCAATGCGATTGAATCGCGGCGGAGCCTGGCTGCTTCAATATCTTCTTTTGACGGTTGATTAATTAAGGAGAATACGACCAGAATGGCAAAAATAAGGACAATACCTAAAATTGAATTTCTATCCATTTTATTCTTTTACTAACGAATTTTTAATAAAATCTACAAAAAGCGGATGGGGATTGAGCACTGTGCTGCGGTATTCGGGGTGGAACTGAACGCCCACAAACCATTTATGTGAAGGTATTTCAACAATTTCAACCAAATCAGTTTCAGGATTTACTCCCACCGGAACCATTCCTGCATCTATAAACTGTTGTCTGAAGGAATCATTGAATTCGTAACGGTGACGGTGCCGTTCATAAACCGTTAACTTATTGTAGGCCTTGCAAACATTCGACTCTTTTTCAATAATTCTGCATTCGTAGGCTCCAAGCCTCATTGTACCGCCATAATCGGTAATTCCTTTCTGTTGTTCCATTAAATCAATTACCGGAAAGGGTGTTTTTGGATTCATTTCAGTGGAGTCTGCTCCTTCCAGTTTCAGCACATTGCGGGCAAATTCAATTACGGCAACCTGCATTCCCAGACAAATTCCAAGATAGGGTACATTATTTTCCCGGGCATAACTTGCAGCAAGAATTTTTCCGTTCATCCCACGGTGTCCGAAACCGGGAGCCACAATCATACCGTCAAGGCCTGAAAGTTTCTCATGAAGATTGCCGGGTTGTAATGTTTCCGAATGTATCCATTCTATTTCCACCTCGCAAAGATTCTCAGAACCTGCATGTACCAATGCCTCTGCAATAGATTTATACGCATCGTGCAGTTCAATATATTTACCAATTAGACCAACTGTTACGGAACGCTTGGGATTTTTAAGCCGCGTGAGAAACTTGTCCCAGGCACCCAAATCAATTTCTTCATTTATTTCAAGGCCCAATTTTTTCATTACGGTAATATCCAGCTTTTCATCAAGCATTTTTAACGGCACCTCGTATATGGTAGGAACGTTAACCGACTGAACAACTGCATCAAGATCAACATTGCAAAACAATGCTACTTTTTCACGAATGGAGGAGTCAATATCATGCTCAGTGCGCAACACTAAAATATCGGGCTGAACACCGGCTTCAAGTAAAAGTTTCACAGAATGCTGGGTGGGCTTGGTTTTTAATTCGCCTGTGGCGGCAAGGTAAGGAACCAGTGTAAGATGTATAACCAAAGCTTTTGAGCCCAGTTCCCGTTTTAACTGCCTCACCGATTCAATATACGGAAGCGATTCGATATCGCCCACTGTTCCTCCAATTTCAGTAACTACAATGTCGTATTTTCCTTTTGAACCGAGAATTTTGATTCGGCGTTTGATTTCATCGGTAATATGCGGAATAATCTGAACAGTTTTTCCCAGGTAATCCCCATGGCGTTCCTTGCTGATAACCGACTGGTAAATACGCCCGGTTGTTACATTATTGGCTTGTGAGGTTGGTTCATTTAAAAACCGCTCGTAATGCCCTAAATCGAGATCGGTTTCGGCTCCGTCTTCGGTTACATAGCATTCACCATGTTCATAAGGGTTGAGTGTACCCGGATCTACATTAATGTAAGGATCCAATTTTTGAATGGTAACGGAATACCCACGGGATTGAAGCAATTTTGCCAGTGATGATGCCAAAATGCCTTTGCCTAAGGATGATGTTACACCACCGGTCACAAATATATACCTCGTATCAGCCACACCTGAAGTTTTAAGTTTTAAAAAGCCACAAAATTAATGAATAAAACGTATCAGAAAACTAAACCTTCCTGAAATTGATTTTAATGACCAAATATTTCAAACTGAAAATATTTGGAATTTATTTGCCTTGTGGAAATTGGATTTTGTTTTTTACAATAAATGAATTCCGTTTACCTTGCATTTTTCGAGCATCTCACCAGGCCAAATACTTGATTGAATTTCGCCAATATGGGCTTTGCGAAGGAAATACATACACAACCTCGACTGTCCTATTCCTCCTCCAACGGTAAGCGGAAGCTCGCCGTTCAGTAACATTTTGTGCCACATTAATTCCTTTCGATCTTCCAGCCCCCTGATTTTTAGCTGCTCCAGCATTGCCTCGCGGTCAACGCGAATTCCCATGGAAGAAATTTCAAAAGCACGGTTAAGCACTTCGTTCCATAAAATTATATCGCCGTTTAATCCTTTAAATCCGTTTACTGTTGGCGTCGTCCAGTCGTCGTAGTCGGGAGCGCGGCCATCATGAATTTTACCATCGGGCAACTCGCCGCCAATTCCAATTACAAAAATGGCACCGTGCTTTTTGGCCACTTCCGTTTCGCGTTCGAAAGGGGTTAAATCCGGGTACATTTCGGCCAGTTCTTCTGTATGGAAAAAGGTAATTTCCTCGGGTAATTGCGGTTTAATTTCCGGATAATTATCTGAAACATAAAACTCAGTATTCACCAGAACGGAATAGATTTTCCGTACAATTTTTTTCAGGAAATCCAGGTTGCGCTCTTCTTTTGCAACTACCCGCTCCCAGTCCCACTGGTCAACGTAAAGCGAATGAATGTTTGTTAGTTCTTCGTCAGGACGAATGGCATTCATGTCGGTATAAAGGCCATAACCTTTTTCCATTTTCAGATCGGCCAGCGCCATACGTTTCCACTTGGCCAGCGACTGCACAATTTCAGCCACCTGGTCATCCATTTCCTTCATGGGAAACGAAACCGGCCTTTCAATGCCATTTAAATCGTCGTTAATTCCTGTTCCTTTTTTTACGAATAACGGCGCAGTAACCCTGCGCAATCTCAATTCGGCTGCCAGGTTCATCTGGAAAAAATCTTTTATCAGTTTAATGGCTTGCTCGGTTTGATTTACATCTAAAACCGACCGGTAGTTTTTCGGAATAAATAATTTCATTTTCTTCTATTTTTTTGAATTTCTGTGATTTTCTATTCAATTGTTTGCAAAAATACTATTGTGATTGCAATTTGAAAGAAAAAACAATAGAATTTGCTCAAATTATTTCATTTCGGTTTACATTCATAAAATAATGTAATACTTCAATATCTTTCCATTTCTTTTTCATTTCTATTTTTGCAGCTCAATTTTAACATGGATCAATTTAGAAAAAATATTGCCCGCTTATATGTGGTAAAAATCTCGAAATGGTTTAACCTGGTTATGCCTGTTGTGGTATTATTCTACCAGGATAACGGTATGGGCATGCACGAAATATTTATTCTGAAATCAATTTATTCACTGGCCATTGTTGCACTCGAACTTCCCTCAGGTTGGATGGCCGATGTGTGGGGCCGGAAAAAAACGCTGTTACTTGGAGCAGCTTTAGGGAGCGCAGGATTTTTTATGTACAGTTTTTCATACGGATTTTGGGCTTTTGTGGCCGCAGAAATTGTGCTTGGCGCCGGGCATTCCTTTGTTTCAGGTGCCGATTCTGCCATGCTTTACGAAAGCCTTAAAGCCGACAATAAATCAGACCGGTACGTTAAACATGAAGGTCGAATCACCTCAGCCGGAAATTTTGCCGAAGCGCTGGCCGGAATTGCTGCAGGATTTTTGGCTGCCATAAGTTTACGCACCCCGTTTTATTTCCAGTTTATCGTCGCAAGTCTGGCTATTCCGGCTGCATTAACTTTAAAAGAGCCACTGGTTCAGGCTACCACGCACATGCATTCCATAAAACGAATGGCACTTACCATTAAAAACACGCTGTTGAAAGAAACTGATTTAAGGGTTGCCATTTTGCTTTCGGCTGCAACCGGAACGGCAACCCTCACATTTGCCTGGCTGGTGCAGCCATTTTTTAAGTCTATTGGTTTACCTGTGGAATGGTTTGGAATTTTATGGACTGCACTAAACCTAAGTGTAGGAGTTTCTTCGGCTTTTGCATTCCGGTTCGAAGGCAAAGTGGACCGGAAAAAAGAGGTGCTTTTTGTTGTTATGCTTTTAGCCCTCGGCTATTTTTTATCGGGCTTAATTATATTGCGCGAAGGCTTAATTTTTCTATTTCTATTTTATTTTGTTCGTGGTCTGGCTACGGTTATTTTCAAAAATTATATAAACCTTTATACACCCAGCGAAATTAGAGCTACCATTTTATCGGTCAGAAATTTTATCATCCGTATAAGTTTTGCCG
>JAZBNQ010000249.1:0-2537 GCA_036350775.1 Mariniphaga sp. | reverse complement strand
TTTTGATAAAACTTAATCTTTGTCTCAACAGATGTTTTGCTAATTTTACACCTACAAAACTATAATCATGAATTTAGGCAAATACATCAGGCAACTTCTCACCGAAAACGAAACCGTAATAATTCCGGGTTTTGGCGCGTTTATTTCAGAATATGAACCAGCGCAGATCGATGAAGCAACCGGAAAAATAAAACCTCCTTCAAAAAAAATCAGCTTCACTTCAAAAATTAAAAATAACGACGGCTTGCTGGTCGGTTTTGTTGCTAGAGGAGAAAAAACTTCGGTTAAGGAGGCTCTCGCCAAAATAGAAGGAGAAATTAACGAAACGCAATACAAACTTGACAAGGGAGAAAAAGTTATTCTCGAAGATACCGGCGTTTTGTTTTACAATGAAAACCGAGAAATTCAGTTTGAACCTGAAAAAGAAATTAGCCGAATAACAGAGGCTTTTGGTCTTGAAAGCATTTCTTTGAAAGATTATCCGGAAGAAAAAACAGACGACATTAAACCTGCCGGAGATATAGAAGATGACAACGTTTTGACTGAAAATGAAACAGAAAAACCTGAAGTAAAAAAAGAACCTGAAGCAGAAAAAATACCTGAACCAATTTCGAAATATAAACCGGCAGAACCACAACCCGATGAACCATCGGGAAAAAAGAAACGAGGCTGGATGTGGTTTTTGTTGCTGCTAATACCCATTATCGCCGCCGGAATTTATTTGCTCCAAAAAGATAAAAAAGAACCTCCAAAACCTGTGGAAGTTAAAATCAGACCTGTTGAAAAAGAGGGACAACCGGTTCAGACTACTGATTCAGTGGTTGCTGATTCAGTGGTTGCTGATACGGCTTTTATTCAGCCGGCTGATACTTTAAAACCGGAAGAACTGATAACAAATTTTACAGATTACATTGAACCGGATACCACAAAATTTTATGTAATTGGAGGAAGTTTTGAAAATGCCGAAAATGCTGAAAAGTATTTACAGCGCATGAAAAAAGAAGGGTACACTCCATTCCATTTGGGAAAACAGGGAAGTTTCTATTTGGTCGGGCTGGAAATTCATGACAATGAAATTGAAGCGTATGGCGCACAATACAACTTTTTAGATAAACACCCGGATTCGGGCGTGTGGGTTTTTATTCCGGAATAATCATCATAAAATTAAAACATCTAAACCAATTTAATATGACAACTTCAAGAAGAAAGTTTATTAAAAACTCAGCGCTGGCAGCAACGGCTATTGGCGCTGCATCAGTTATTCCGTCAAAAGTCTGGTCGGCTGGTTTTGCACCGTCCGATAAAGTAAATGTGGCCCTGATTGGCTGCCGCAACATGGGATTTGGAATCCTGCAACACCACCTCGATACCGGGATGGTAAACTGCGTTGCGCTTTGTGATGTGGATGAAAATGTACTAAAAGACAAGGCACAAACCGTAAAAAACAAATACAACCAGTCTCCCGAACTCTTAAATGACTACCGCAAAGTATTGGAAAGAAAAGACATTGACGCCATAATTATTGGCACACCCGACCACTGGCACTGCCTGATTATGGTGGATGCCTGCAGCGCCGGAAAAGATGTGTACGTGGAAAAACCCATGGCCAACACCATTGGCGAATGCAACATTATGGTGAAAGCAGCCAAGCGTTACAACCGGATTGTTCAGGTTGGGCAGCAGCAACGCAACGGTAAGGTGTTTATCGATTCTATGAACCTGATTAAATCCGGAGAAATCGGGACACTTCGAAAAGTGAATATCTGGGCCAATTTCAATTACGGATTGGGGACAACTCTTGTTGAAGATTCACCCGTTCCTGAAGGAGTGGACTACAACATGTGGCTGGGACCAGCGCCCGAGCGCCCGTTTAACATGGCTCGTTTTCACGGAAGCTGGCGGCATTTCTGGGATTATGGCGGCGGCCTGATGTCGGATTGGGGAGTCCATCTCATTGACATGGGATTGTGGGCAAAAGATTTAACAAAAGGACCGGAAAAAGTGGTTACTTATGCCGACAACCTTTCGAAACAGGTGATGGCCCGTGAAACATTCGATACCATGAATGTAATTTATCCGAAAAATGATTTCGTCATCAATTACGATTTAACTGCCGGAATTCAGCAGGGACCTTTCGATTCAGCCTACGGAATTCAGTTTATTGGCGAAAAAGGCACATTGGTTGCCGACCGAAGCAAATACCATCTTTACCCGGAATGGGACGGACAAAATAAAGCACCAAAAACCCAAGAGGTTCATTTCGATGAAGGAAAAGAATCGCACCGGGAGCATGTGGATAATTTCCTGGAATGCCTGAAAAACAGGGAAACCCCGGCTTGCCCGCCCGAAATTGGACGTGCTGCCGCTGTTCATGTGCACATTGCAAACATTGCAGCCCGCGTGGGAGAAACGGTTTTGGAATGGGACGATGCCAACAACCGGTTTACCAACTGCAAAAAAGCCAATGAATTTATTACGCCGGAATACCGGAAACCCTGGAAATTACCGGAGGTGTAAGTCAAAAAGCCAAATTAAAA
>JAZBNQ010000248.1:0-3430 GCA_036350775.1 Mariniphaga sp. | reverse complement strand
TGCTCCGGAACTTACGGGGGAAAAACTGATTGAACTAAACCATGCTTACGGAAATTTTACCGGACAGCAAATCAACCTTTTTGTAAAAAAACACCAGCTTTCACCTGACCTGATTGCTTCTCACGGCCACACTGTATTTCACCAGCCGGAAAAAGGATTTACGTTTCAGGCAGGAAACGGCGTTTGCATTGCTGCCGAAACCGGTATTCCGACTGTTGCTGATTTCCGTTCGGGCGATGTGGCGCTGGGCGGCCAGGGTGCTCCGCTTGTGCCTGTTGGCGACCGGTTGCTTTTTCAGGAGTACGAAACTTGCCTGAACCTGGGTGGATTTGCCAATATTTCATTCGAAAAAAATGGGAACCGAATTGCGTTCGACATTTGCCCGGTAAATTTTATCCTGAACCATTTGGCCCGGAAACTTGGAAAACCGTTCGATGAAAACGGCAATTTGGGGAGACAAGGATCTATTGATGTACAGTTGCTTGAAAAGCTGAATCAACTGGATTTTTATAACCAGTTACCGCCCAAATCGTTGGGAAAGGAGTGGATGGACAGCTATTTTTTTCCGGTAATCGAAGGATCGAATATTTCGGTTCAGGATAAACTAAGAACAGTTTACGAACATATTGCCATTCAAATTGCAAAAGCAACGCCCGCAGCAGGAAAAATGCTGGCAACCGGCGGAGGTGCATTCAATTCCTTTTTGATGGAACAGTTCGGGCAACACTTGAAATGCGAAATAATTATTCCGCCGCCGGAAATTATCAACTTCAAAGAAGCGCTGGTTTTTGCGTTTTTGGGGTTGCTCCGCTTTTTGGGAGAAACCAACTGCCTTGCATCGGTTACGGGTGCGAGAAGAGACAGCAGCTCGGGTGTAATTTTCGGAAATACAACTTAATCGGGATTATGGAGTATTTTTCCACATCCGCGCGCACAAACTTTCAAACATAAAACCGGAAAACATTCCAATAATTTCCGGGGAAAAATTTACATTCACCAGCTATTTTTTCATTCCATTTTGTATTTTAGGCTTTTTATTGAATTAATCAGGTTTTCGATTTCAAAAAACACAAAATGACTGACAAAAAAGTATTTGTTTCCGGCTGTTTCGATTTGCTGCACAGCGGACATGTGGCCTTTTTTAAGGAAGCTTCGCAGTATGGCGATTTATATGTGGGAATAGGTTCGGATAAAACCATTGAGGAACTGAAAGGCCGGCCCACCGTAAACAGCGAGCAGGAAAGGCTTTACATGGTAAAAGCAGTGCGCCACGTAAAAGATGCATTTGTGAATTCAGGAACCGGAATCATGGATTTTGAAACGGACTTGCAACGGCTTCAGCCCGATGTATTTGTGGTGAATGAAGACGGATACTCGCCTGCAAAAAAAATGCTATGCGAAGAAATGGGTATTCAGTTAAAGGTTTTGGAACGCATTCCCGACGCCGGTCTCCCTGCCCGTTCCACAACATCCATCAGAGGTTCGGGGGTTTGCATGTTGCCTTACCGCATTGACCTGGCAGGCACCTGGATTGACCAGCCTTATGTTTCGAAATACCATCCCGGATGGGCCATTACGCTTTCGCTGGAACCTGTCATTGAATATAACGAACGCTGTGGTATGAGCACTTCTACACGCAATGCGGCCAAAAAAATGTGGCCCCACAGTTTGCCCCTGGGGAAACCCGAAAAACTGGCCGAAATGCTGTTCAAATTTGAAAATAACCCAGGTTCACAAATCATTTCCGGAGCTCAGGATTCCATTGGCATTTGTATGCCCGGACTGGTGCGACATTATTATGACAATGCTTACTGGCCGCTAAAAATTGAATCGGTGCACGACGACAACATACTCGACTGGCTGGAAGAACACATTTACATGGTTCTGTTGTGGCCGCGTCCGCAAGGCCTCGATTTGCTTGGGAACACCAACATCAACACCAAAAATGTAAAAAAACTTGCCGGTGCGGCAGAAAAAGCCTGGGATGCAATTCTGAAAAAAGATTTGAAGAAATTTGCCGCAGCCTTTCTCGATTCGTTTAACGCGCAAACCACCCTTTTCCCATCGATGATGAATCCGGAAATTGAAAAAGTAATTGAAAGCTACAAACCCGAGGCCCTGGCCTGGAAACTGGCAGGTGCAGGTGGCGGAGGTTACCTTATTCTGGTTTCGGAAAAACCAATTCGTGGCGCCATGAATATCAAAATCAGAAGGAAAGATTCTGGAATCTAAAACAAGAAAACATGAACACCAAAAAACGCCGTCTAATCATTTTCTCCGGACCTTCGTGTGTGGGCAAAAGCCCGCTGGCCAAAGCGCTGGCAAGGTTTTATCCTGAATTGCACAGGCAGATGCAACCGCTTGCTTTATACAACAGCCGGAATGCCCGGCCGGGCGAAACCGATGGGGTGGATTATCATTTCCGTTCGCGCTCCGAAATTGAGCAACTGAAAGAACAGGAGCGTTTTGTGGTAATGGATGTACGTGGCGATTTGCAGGCACTGGATTTACAGGAATTACAGGAAAATCTGAAACAAAGCGACGTGCTTTTCGAAGGCAATCCTTTTGTGGGCAGGGTTTTACAAACGCATGAAGCATTGGAAGGAATCAACCGGCTAAGTATTTTTATGTCGCCGGTTTCAAAAGAAGAAATCCTGTATTTAAAATCTGTAAAACCTGCTGTTTCTCTTCCCGATTTTATTACAGACATTCAACGCCGGAAACTTCTGCGGCGCACCCGCAAACAAAAAGGGGAACTTTCGTTAAATGATCTGGAAAACATTGAAAAACGGGCTTCGAGCGCTTTTCGCGAGTTGCAGGATGCACATCATTTTCAGCACATAATTCCCAATCATGACGGTGAAGACAGCGAAAACTGGGATGCCTTTTACCACCCGCTGGGCGATGCCCGGAAATCGCTGCTGGCTTTTGTTGCCCTGTTAAAAGGAGGAAAAACAAATTATGCCGAACAATGGGAAGAACAGCTATTTAACTGATATCAGTTTATATCAGGTTTATTATTGAAACAGCAGCGGTACAAATTCTGAAAGATATACCCGCCAGTTTTTCCAGATGTGCCCGCCCTCGGTTTCGCGATAAATGTATTTCATTCCCAGGTTATCAAGTTTTTCACGATACTGTTTATTTGCGTCGTACAAGAAATCCGTTTTCCCTATTCCAATCCAATACAATGTATAGCCATTTTCCATTTGCTGCTTTAGTGTTTCATCAAAATTTTGATAAACTTCATGAACGGCATTCTGGTTTGGTAAAATAGCGGCGGAAAATAATCCAACATAATCAAATGTGTTGGGATAGTAACGCGAAATATGCAGGGAATGAAACCCACCCATAGACAGTCCGGCAATGGCCCGGTGAGCTTTTTCGGTTTTTACCCGGTAGTTGGTTTCCACAAATTTTATAATATCTG
>JAZBNQ010000247.1:0-7886 GCA_036350775.1 Mariniphaga sp. | reverse complement strand
TTTTCGATGTAAAGCAATTTTACGTTGGAACTTATACCCGGTTCGTAATTTTCATCGAGATAAGCAAGCACATCTTCCACGCCGGTTTGGGCGCTGTTTCCCACCGAAAATACGTTGGCAAAACGCAGACCTTTTGGAATTCCCGACTCCATAATAAAAACAGCAGTGGCGCCGGAACCCGATATAAAATCGCACCCAAGTGGAGTTAACGGAGGAATGGGCGTAGTAAAAACGCTGGCATGGTGAGGCGTCATCACGCCAATGCAGTTGGGTCCAATCAGACAGGCATTGTGCAGGTTAACCACTTCAACAATTTGTTCTTCCAGTTTTTTGCCTTCCTCACTTGTTTCGCCAAAACCGGCCGAAATGATGATAAACGCTTTGGTGTTTTTTTGGGAGGCCAAAACCATAACAGCATTTAAACAAAACTGCGCCGGAATAGCCAGAATGGCCAAATCCACCTGCGGCAAATCTTCAACCGAAACAAACGCAGAGATTCCCTGAATTTCTTTTTCCTTCGGATTAACAACAAACAATTCGCCATTATAGGAATGTTCGGTGAGGTTTTTAACAATTTTTCCGCCGGGTTTCATAATGTTGTTGGAAGCCCCAACAACAACAATACTTTCAGGGTTGAACAACTTTTCGTTTATCATTTCAAATTGTTTATCGGTGTAAAAGTACATATTTTGAAGCCATCGAATCCTGACATAATTCAACCTGTGGTTTTCCTTCCTGAAGAGAATTCTCTATTTTTGACCAAACTTTTTCCATGAGTGAAAAAAAAGAGCAAAAGATAGTTGTTTTCACATCCTTTACACCTGCCGATAAAAACCTTATTTTAAACGGTATAAAGCTGGCTTCGGTTTTTAAAAAAGAACTTTGCCTTGTTTATCTTTTGAGCCGAAATGAACAAAAAAACAGCGACAGGATAAAACACAAGCTTATTGAATACACGGTCCCGCTGAAACAAGAAATTCCTGCTTTAAAAACTTCAGTGTTGCTAATAAATGAACATCTCCGTGAAGTGCCCGACTATTTAGCTGATGAACACGAAGCCATTCTAATGGTTGCCGATTCTGCTAAATTTAAAAAACTCTCGAAAGCAGTAACTGAAAGTCCGGTGCCATTTCTATTTATTCATTCCGAAACTCCCGTTTCTTCGTTTAAAAACATTGTTCTTCCTATCGATTTACGAAAAGAAAACAGTGATTCCGCATTGTGGAGTTCGTGGTTCGGAAGATTTAACCAGTCGGAAATTTTTGCCATTGCTGCAAACGAAAAAAGCAAAGAGTCGCAAAAACAAATAGCACGAAATATTTCCCTTGCAAAAAAATTGTATTTAAAATTTAATATCAGCCATAAACTGTTTAAAGGGAAGAGATCGAGCCTGCAAAACAGTTTCGAAGCCCTGGATTTTGCTCTTTCGGAAAATGCAGATCTTTTAATTTTACTGGGAAGTTCGGTAATTACCCCCCTCGACTGGCTAATTGGACTACCCGAACGAAAAATAATTCGCAATGCAGGAAATCTGCCGATTTTGCTTGTGAACCCAAGGCGCGACAATTATATTTTATGTGACTGAAAAATTTAAAGTGTAATTTCTACTTTTAAAATATATTTCCTACTTTTAGCTAAAATTAAAAAGAGATAAACCATGACTGATTTTAACACGCTGGAAATATGGTTTGTAACCGGAAGCCAGCACTTATATGGAGAAGAAACTTTAAAACAGGTTGACGCCGATTCGACCGAAATTGTAAAAGGATTTAACGCCTCAAAGAAAATGCCCGTACAGATAATTTTCAAACCGGTTGTGAAAACACCGGATGAAATTCTGGACATTTGTGTGCAGGCCAGTGCCGATAAAAACTGCATTGGCGTTATTACCTGGATGCACACTTTTTCACCGGCCAAAATGTGGATTGGCGGACTGAAAGCGCTTAGCAAACCTCACATGCACCTGCATACCCAGTTTAACCGTGATTTGCCCTGGAGCGAAATTGATATGGATTACATGAACCTGCATCAAAGCGCGCACGGCGACCGCGAGTATGGTTTCATCAACACACGCTTGCGGAAGAACCGCAAAGTGGTGGTTGGCCACTGGAAAGATGAAAACGTAAAAAACCAGGTGGCAGTTTGGTGCCGCACAGCCATTGGCTGGTACGATTCACAGGGACTAAAAGTGGCCCGCTTTGGCGACAACATGCGCGAAGTGGCGGTTACTGAAGGCGACAAAGTGGAGGCCCAGATTAAATTTGGGTGGCAAATTTCAGCATACGGCGTGGGCGATTTGGTTGAATATGTGGTAAAAGTAACCGATGCAGAAGTGGACGAGTTGTACAAAGAATATGAATCACTCTATGCTGTGGCAGAAAACTGCAAACAGGGCGGCGAATACCACGAAAATGTGCGTGTTCAGGCACGATACGAAATTGCCATGAAACGGTTTATGGAGGATGGTAATTTTAAGGCTTTCACCACCAACTTTGAAAACCTTACCGGGTTGGACCAATTGCCCGGACTGGCTTCACAACGATTGATGGCTGCCGGTTACGGTTTTGGCGCTGAGGGAGACTGGAAACAGGCTGCCATGCTGCGGATAATCAAAACAATGTCGAAAGGAATGCCGGGTGGCAGTTCGTTTATGGAAGATTACACTTACCACCTCGACCCGGCCAATGAAGCAGTTTTGGGTGCCCACATGCTGGAAATCTGTCCATCCATTGCTGCTCAAAAACCACGGCTGGAAGTACAGCCTTTGGGAATTGGTGGAAAAGATGCACCGGCACGCCTCATATTTGAGAGCACAACCGGTGATGCCATGAATGTAACATTAATCGACATGGGCAACCGCTTCCGGCTAATTGTAAACACCCTCGATGTGATTGAACCACTGGAAAAAATGCCCAAACTTCCGGTAGCCTCGGCGTTCTGGAAAACACACCCGAACCTGGCCGACGGAGCCGCTGCATGGATTTACGCCGGCGGAACCCATCACTCTGCATTTACGCTGGCACTTACTCCGGAATATATTGAAACATATGCAGAATATGCTGATGTGGAATTTGTGGTTATCGACAAAAATACCGATTTAACGGCATTCAAAAAAGAGCTTCGCTGGAACGAAATTTATTACATGCTGGCCAATGGGCTGAAATAAAAGATTCCATACAATATAAAAAACCGTGGCTTTTGTATCAATTAAAAAGTCGCGGTTTTTCTTTTTAGACCCAATCTAAATTGTTTACCTGCTAAAATTTTCTGCCCCATTTTTTTTACCTTAGCAAGACATCAAAAATCAAAAAACCTGAAAACATGATAAAAAAATTAACGTTTCTTACGGTTTTGCTGATTCCGCTATTTACTTCTGCTCAGTTTTATAAAGTATATCCGTATATGACTCCCGAAGCTGGCGAAAAGGAGCTGGTTTACTGGTTCAGTGCCATTGGTTCCGACCACCAGTATTCCTTTTTTGGCGATATGATTGACCGCCAGGGACTGATGGCGCACTCACTTGAACTGGAATACGGCCTCAGCAACAAATGGACTGCCGGCATTTATTTCGATTTTGAACAACCCAAAGGACAGGATTTAAAACACATCCGCACCAAAGCGCTGATGTTTCACGGAAGATTCTGGGAAAAGGCCGAACGGCCGGTAGATTTGGGATTATATGTGGAATACATTCTCCCAAGAAAAGATTATAAAAACGCCGAACAGATTGAAATAAAATGGATTATGGAAAAAGATTTCCGGTTTCATACTGTGGTACTAAACCCTACTTTCGAGAAAAATATCAGTGGTCCCGATGTGGATGAGGGCGTGGAATTTGCCCTGAATGGTGGCTGGTATTACCGGGAAAGTCTGAAAATTCAGCCTGGAATTGAATTCTACTCCAAATGGGGTGAGCTTCGTGACCTATCTCCGTTCAACGAATCACAGACCTACATCTTCCCGGCTGTGGATATCGTTTTTGGAACACATGGCCGCATCATTTGGCATACCGGCGCCGGGTTCGGACTCACCAATCCGGCAGATAATTTCGTATTTAAAACGATACTCTCAATCGGGTTCTTTTAAACCGCATCTGTTCAAAACAAACCGATATCAAAAACGAAAAAAAATTCAAAAATGAAACAGTTTGTAATAATTTTCTCCATAATGATTCTGGCCGCACTGGCCATCGGGCAAAGCCAGTCTAAGCTGAAATCGCAGGCCCGCAACCAACATAAACCGTATCATTTTTTTGAAGACCCGCAGGTTTGTGCCGGCTGTCACTGGGATAAATTTGAACGCTGGAATGTGTCGCAACATTCCAAAGGATTTACCGGCGATTTTTTTCAGAAACAGTTTTACGACCTGGTGCTGGCGTCCGAGTCGTTTGCACCAGAGCTAAAAGATGTAAAAGATGGCTGCATCGGTTGCCATTCACCCAGCGCTTTCCTGGCTGGCGAAATGGTGCCCCCCGAAACGGTAACTTACGATAATCACTGGAATGCAGGCGACGGCTACAAAACCCGCGCCGACCGGGGTATTTTCTGCGATTTTTGCCATACCATCAGCCATTTCAGAAATGAACCACCGTTTAACCACGATTATGTTTCAACAGCAACCGAAGCTGTGGACACCAAGTTTGGCGATTTGGAATTTCCGTGGTCGCCTCACCATGAAACCGCCACTTCTGAAATTTACGAAGACCCGATGATGTGTTCATCGTGCCATAACGAACTAAATCCATACGATGTTTGGGTAAAAGCAACTTTCACAGAATACGAGGAAAGTGTTTATCCGAATCAGGGTATAATTTGCCAAACCTGCCACATGCAACCTATGGGCGGCAAACCGGCAAAAATGGGTATTGTCAGGCCAGTTAACTCTGACCACTGGTTTGGCGGAGGTTTTACCGAATTTGTGGAAGGAGCGGCAACAGTAACCATCAAACTGCCGGAAACCGGTTTTGAACCCGGACAAAAAGCAGATTTTACAGTGGATGTTCAGGCAGTTGCCACCGGACATAAATTCCCTACCGGTTCAACCGAAGAACGCGATGTTTGGCTGCGGCTTTCACTGGTTGACAAACAGGGCAACGAGTTGCTGCATATTCCGGTTCCCAAAAATCCGAATAACCCGAATGACAAATATTTTATAACCAGTAATGACGTGGTGGCTTATCCCTCGCACAGCAAACTATCGGAGCCCATTGCACGCGATGCATTGCCTGAAGGTGACCGGATTTACCACAGCGCTTTCCTTGATAGCGAGGGCCAGTTTACTTATGCACAGTGGTTGTGTGTGGAGGAGATTGAAAACCGCCTGGGGCCGCTGGAAATCCGTACCGAAAATTATTCGTTTACCGTTCCTCAAAATTTGCCCGAAGAAGTTTATTTGCAGGCCAAATTGAATTACCGTAGAATGCCCGACTCGCTGGCAGACTTTTTCGAAATTGAACGTCGTCCGGTTATTCAGGTAGCAAAAACTGTCAGAAGAATAAAATGAATTATGGCAGTTCTTCGAAATTTATTTCAGGCTGAATACCGCTACTTTCGCGTTCAAAAAAGGTATCGATGGTTGTTTTATCGCTGAAAAATCCACAGTTTTTTAAGAAAAACCTAACGTTTTCCACTCCCCCTGCATAATCCAATCGCGAATCTTTACGCGCCGTTGCATCGGCAGTGAACTTGATTTTTGTGAGTTCTGTCCACTGATTATTCGAATTACAAACCCATTGATTTAAGTAATATGCCTTTCGCGATTGATCTCCGGTTTCTGTCATAAAGTTTTCCAGAAACGAATACAAACCTTTCAGCCAGGTATCGGTTTTGGGACGCCGGAAACCGGCAATCAATTTCCATTCGCCTTCTTCAGGCGCATAAAACCAAGCTGTAAAATCAGTTGATCCATTGCCCGCGGGTTCGCCTTTCAGTAAAAAGCGATAGGATGTTCCGGCTTTCCAGTTATAGCGCAAATAACTTTGGCCTCCCGAACCTTCGTTTCCAAACTCACCTGTGTAAACGCCGTCGCCTTTTTTCAGCAAAACAATGCGGTCGTCTTCGGGAATATCCTCGGGATTATCAGTTTGAAACGGACTCCAGACTGAAAACAATACACGGCGTTCGGTGGGCGAATTCACCTGAATACCAAAATACCCCTGACTAAAACCATTGGCCATAAAATACGAACCCAGCACATCCTCCCCTTCGGGAATCAGAATTTCGCTGTAAAACCATTTTACATCTCCTGCATTTTCCGGAACCTGATAGCCCAGATGAACCGACGGACCGCGGCGTCCCCAGTAAAAATCGTCCTTCACAAAATAAACCTCACCTGCAGTTGCCTCGCCACCAATTAAAACCGTTTCAATTTCGGCAAAAGTTTGTCCCTGCTTTTCAATTCCTTCAAATTCAATCCAATGATAACCGGGTTCTGCAATTTCGAAAACGCCAACATCAATTTTTTCTATCGATTTATTCGAAACAGTAACCTCTTTTGTATGACCTGCACAGGTAATTTTTAGTTGCGACCGGCCATTTTTTGAACTGCCCTCAAAACCTACGTGAAGTTTTCCGGTTCGTTCAACCCGAAAATATGTTCTGATTTTTACTTCCTCTTCACTCCAGTTTACAATACCTTCCTGCTTAACAACCTGCTGATTTTTGGATGGATTTTCCACTACCCAACTGTTGCCGTAAGCTGGAATAGAATAGGTGAATGATAGTTTTTGGGGCAATTCATCAGTTTGTTTTTGACAAGCCCCGGTTAGCATCAAAAAAATCAAAAATGATGATGAATAAAGTTTCTTTAATGTCATTGCGCGGTATTTTTCCAGATTCTATTTAGTTGAAAAACTTGTTCCTCAATATCGGCTTTTTGATAATACTTTCCGTGGGAAAAATTCAGGTATTTTAAAATTTTAAAGGCATTGAATTTTTGAAAAAACCGTTTTTGAAAAGCGGACAAGGTTGAACAATTGGCATTTAAATCCTGAATTTCAACCCAAAAGTTATCTTCCTTTAAAAACTCTTTTACGGCTTGCGGCATGTTATCCAATAAAAGCAGGTAATCTTTCCCCTTAATTTTGAAAAGCTGATCTTTTATACAAAAAAACTGTTTCAAATCAACAAATGCCTTGAAGTTGTATGTCTTTGCCAGATCCTCCTCCTCTTTCATCCACTTTTGCAAAACAGGCCCCGTGCCAAACGGAACACGATCGGATAACCGGGCTGAAGGATGAACTGTGGTTCCGGTAATTTCACCAACCGAACCAATCTGCACCAGGTTTTGCAGGAAATAAAAATCTTCGCCGGCCTGCCTGCGGTTCATTCCCCCACGTTTTACGTAAGCTTCGGCTTTTACAGCAAATGCCGAACCCACCGTAAACATGGGATGCGGATATCCAACAAAATCCAGCGCATTTTTGTAGTATTCCATATATTTTTCATAAAACCGGATGCCTTCCAAATGCCTCCCGGTTATCCCTTTAACCTGATGTGAAAAAGTGATTGTAGCTCCCACGTGGGTAGAGTTTTGTCTGAAAAAGTGTTCAATTTCAATAAAATAATTTTCTTCCACCACCGTATCAGCATCCAGCGAAACGATGATTCCATCGGGCTGGTTTCGTAAATTAAAACGCCGGATAGCTTCATCCATTCCGCTTTTTCTGGCAAGTCCTGCGCCTGCCCATTTTTTACGAAATTCAACCGGGCCAGCCACAAAATAATTTATGCCTGGCTTTTTGTTTTCCTTAATCCATTTTTCAACTTCGTCTTTTGTTTTCCTGTTTTGGATTTTTACTGTTTCAGGAGCGATTTCCGAATGATTGATTAAAAGGATAACTTCAATACCTGAATCAGGCAAGCGGCATGAAAAAAGGGATTGCAGAG
>JAZBNQ010000246.1:0-23497 GCA_036350775.1 Mariniphaga sp. | reverse complement strand
TTCGTACTTCAAACAGATGTAGAGTTTTTGCAGGCTGTTGAGTTTCATGTAAGTGCAATCGTTACAGCCGCAGGTGGAATCAACCGAAGGCGCCGGAATAAAAATTTTGTCGGGACACGCTTTTTTCATCTGGTGCAAAATGCCGCTTTCGGTAGCTACAATAAATTTTTTGGCTGAACTACTTATAACATGGTTCAACAAAGCTGTGGTGGAACCAATGTGTTGGGCCAGCAAAAGCACCGGTTTTTCACATTCGGGGTGGGCAATAAATTCAGCATCAGGATACTGGTCCATCAGTTCAATTATTTTTTCCACCGAATATTGCTCATGCACCATGCAGGCACCATCCCATAACACCATATTTCGGCCGGTGATGCTGTTGATGTAGTTGCCCAGGTTTTTGTCGGGAGCAAAAATCAGCTTTTCATCTTTGGGGAAGCTTTCCACAATTTTTTTGGCATTTGCTGAAGTGCACACAATATCCGACATGGTTTTCAATGCTGCTGTGGCATTCACGTAGGTAATTACTTTATGGTCGGGATATTTGGCTTTAAATTCGGCAAAAGCATCTGCGGGCGCCGATTCGGCCAGGGAACATCCGGCCTTCAAATCGGGAAGAATAACTTTTTTGGTGGGATTGATGATTTTCGCTGTTTCGGCCATAAAATGAACGCCAACAAAAACAATCATGTCAGCATCGGTAGTGGCTGCAGCCTGCGCCAAACCAAGGCTGTCGCCCACGTAATCGGCAATGTCCTGCAATTCGCCTTCCACATAAAAATGGCTGAGGATGACGGCATTTTTTTCTTTTTTGAGCCGGTTGATTTCTTCCACAAGTTTTACGTTCGGATTCACCGGTTCATCAATAAATCCCTTTTCCTCCAGCATCCGGTCAATTTGAATTTCTTTCATCTTTACCAATTTCTGAATGTTCCCTTAAAAATGAGGCCGTAAAAATAAAAATTCATTTGCAAAAAAACCGCTTTAAGTCTGAATTGTTTGGCAACTTTCATTAATAAGGAGCCATAAAAGAACTCTGCTATTTAAGTATTGGAGCTTTCCTGTTTCAAAATAAAAAATTCTGGATGGTCTGTTTTTTTAAAAAGAAGTAGCAAAAGTGCCCTGCTTAAAAATGATTCTGTTTGTTGATCGAATCCCTAAAAAAAAGGATTTATTATTGAAGCCCGGCAACCCGGGTTTTTAGTTTTTCGTATCTTAATTCAATCTCTTTTATCTCATTTTTTAGTCCGGCAACAAAGCTGTTGGTTTCATATTTACCCCGAATTGCTTCAAAGTCAGCAATATTTTCATTATCATCTCCATCTGGGCCAAAGCTAATTCTACTTAACTGGTCGAACTCTTTCTCAGCATCTTTTAATATCATATTGTAGAATTTAACGGTACTGTTTTTCCATTCGGCCAGTATTTCTTCCAGCTCAAGAAATGTAAAATTCTTTACATCGAAATTCTTCCAGCTTTTCAAAACAGCAACACACCAACTCCAAGAATCTTCAGAATACATTTCAAAAATTTGCCGGAGCGTGCTATGCAGTTCATCAACTGTAGTTATTTCATCTGAAACCAAAAAATTGATAAGCTTGTCGATGCGTTCTTTTTTAGCAAACATTCCGGCCAAATCAACCCACGTTGAGGTGTTGGTGTCATTTTTTGGCAATAATAGTTTTTTTAATTCTTTAGTTGAATGGAAAGAAATTGTTTCAACTTTTTTTATCATTTCGCCAGTCAGGTAAACAGTCAGGGCCAGTTGGTAATATCGTTTTGAAGTACGCAGCATCAGCCGGTTAATATGCATTCCCTTGTGAATAACAAATTCGCGTGTTTTGGGTGTATTCTCATGGAGTTGCTCCAACAGCCGAATGGCGTTTAAAATTTTTTGCCCTGTGAGGGGGGTTAATACCTCAAAATGAAGCAGATCGAGTTTTTTGGAATCTTTTCGGCGGTCGCGTGCCGGCCATTTTTTTGCATCGCGTGCTGTTCCAACGGTAAAAAGGTTCATGGCGGGAGTCAGTTGGCTTTTACCATTTTCAACCGTAATGTATGAGAAAGGCAAATCCGTTGTGTCGAAATTCCCTGAGTGTTTATCCATTACTACCGAAAAAGCGCCAACACGGCAGGGCCACAACATATAGGAAAAAGAACCTGTTTTGGAACCCCGTTCCACGATTCCCTGATGAACAGGGCCCAGTTTATACATGTGGTTGCTCTGGTTTGAGCCACTTCCGGCATTGAAAAAGGAAAAAAGACCGGCAATCAAAAGCGTTGACCGGTGATGGGTTACTGTGTAAGGTCCGGCAAAAATGCTGCATGCCTCGCTGTGAAAAGCTTCGCAGTTGGCAAAAAAGGCTGAGTTTTCTGCAGAGAATTGTTTTCCCATTTGAACGCCTTGTCCAACAAAAGTGGACGAGAGTATTGCCCCGCCATCAATCTTCGAACCTGAAAGCACAATAAAATGGGTTGCATTAACATTTTCACCGACAAAAACGGGCGCTTCACGGTTACTGCTAATTGTGCCTTCTTTTAACAATGAAGCTCCCCGGATGGTAGCAAAATTGCCAATTTTTACGTTGAGGATGGTTTGTACATCGCGAATTTTTGTGCCTTCCCCAATCTCACCCATTTCGGATTCTTTGGTTTTAGCGTAGGTCGCAATAAGTAATTTCAGCTTTTCCGTAAAAGTTTTATTGTGGCGGTAAATAACCAACAGGTAGGCAATTTGAGCTGAAAGTTTGTCAAATATGGGTAATTCGCGGCCACCACCTTCATTCATAATTTCAATTTCATTCCCGTTGCCAAAGGTGGTATTTCCGGAAACCAGAAGCGCCCCAACATTTTCAACCGAAACGTTATTTTCGATGGAATAATTGGCCAGCGTGCCAATATTCGCCAGGAAAACATCATCGCCGATGGTACAGTTTTGAACGGTACAATTCAAAATACCGGAAGGTTTGAAAACCGCATCTGCCGTTTCAACCTTTCCGGTATTTGATCCCAATTTTACCTGGCCTGAAAAATGAACATGATAAAGCCGTTCAGTCAGAAAAGGATTCTTCACTTTAATGTTGTTCCAGTTATCGGCAGAACAGCCGCGGAGTTGGAGTTTTTCAATTTCCTTTTCCGAAAGGTGACGATACATGGTCAATCAATAAGTTCCGGATTATTTTTTAGTTCTTCCTTTTCAATATCTTTAAAATACTTTACTGTTCCCACTTTCAGCTCAAGCGTTGCGTCTTCGTCACAAATAATCATTCCTTTTGGGTGAATCTGCAAAACAGAAACGGTCCACATGTGGTTAATTCCTTCTTCAACAACTTTTTGCAGCGCACGTGCTTTGTTATAGCCTTTAATAATAATTAATACTTCCTGCGCCTGCATTACTGTGTCCACGCCAACAGTTAATGCTGTTTTCGGTACTTTTTTGATGTCGTTGTCGAAAAACCGTGAATTGGCTAAAATGGTATCATAAGTAAGCGTTTTAATGCGTGTCTTCGATTTCAGTGAAGAGCCCGGCTCATTAAAAGCAATGTGTCCGTCGGGCCCTATTCCTCCCAAAAACAGATGAATTCCGCCAGCGCGTTCAATTTTCTTTTCGTACTCCTCACATTCTTTTTCCAGGTCGGGTGCATTTCCGTTCAGAATGTTAATGTTTTCACGTGGAATGTCAATATGGTTAAACAGGTATTTATCCATAAAATAGTGATAACTCTGCGGATGATCTTCCGGAATTCCCACGTATTCGTCCATATTGAATGTGATAACATTTTGGAATGTTAAACGGTCTTGTTTTACCAATTCAATAAGCTCAGTGTAAACACCAATGGGCGAAGAACCGGTAGGCAATCCTAAAACAAAAGGTTTTTCAGGTGTAGGATTGAACTCCCTGATTTTGTTTGCGATGTAATAGGCAGTCCATTTGGCAAGTTGCTGGTAATTTTCATGAATTAAAATTCTCATAATCAGTATTTTTATATCTGTTGGTAATTTTCCAAAATTATTTTTGCATCGGCAACAAAACACCCCTTGCCTTTTTCAAGAACAATGAGCGGATTGATATCCAGTTCTTTTATTTGTGGACAACCGGTAGCTATTGTTGAAAGTTTTACAATGGAGTCTGCAATGGCATCCATATCGCGCAGTACAATACCGCGGGCACCTAAAAGAAGTTCGGAAGATTTGATTTCCCGAATCATTTTAAGGGCGTTGTTTTTGTCAACCGGCGCCACTCTGAAACTTACATCCCTGAAAATTTCTACAAAGATTCCTCCAAAACCAAACATCACAACAGAACCAAAAGAAGCATCTTTTTTTATTCCCAGAATTACTTCCATTCCGTTTTGAATTTGGCGTGAAACCTGTATTCCCCTGATGTCAGCGTCCGGGAATTTTCCTGTTATTTTCTGTGTTATTTCATCATAGGCTTGCTCTGCCTGTTCTTCAGATTGAATATTCAACATTACACCCCCCACGTCGAATTTATGAAAAATATCGTCTGAAATAACTTTCAAAACTACCGGGAATCCAATTTCAGCAGCCATTTTTCCGGCTTCAACTGGCGAATTAGCCAACTTTTTTTCTACAACCGGCATTTGGTAAGCTTCCAGAATTTTTGAGGCATCAAACTCGTTCAAGTGCTTTTTACCTGCCTGAACAAAGTTGTCAATCAACTTGTGGGCAGCAGGGTTTTCAGTATGATCTAAAACCAATACATCAGGTTTTTCATTTATAACAAAATGGTTGAAATTATAAACCGTATGAAATGGTTTACACATTGATTCAGGTAAAATGTAATGCGGAATATTGCTGTTTTCCAAAATTTTTATTCCGCTGGAAACATCGGCCTGCCCCATAAATGAAGCATAAACCGGCTTGTCGAACTGGCTGGCAACCTTTGCAATTTCTTTTGCTATAGAGTCTATGTCAGTCATAGACTGGGGCGTTAAAATTACAAAAACTCCATCCACATTTTCATCTTTAAAAACTGCCGAAATGGCTGCAACATATCGGTCTGCACGGGCATCGCCAATTACATCAACCGGGTTGTTAATATTGGCTGTGGTTGGCAGACTGCGTTTCAAAGTTAAGGTTGTTTCTTCGCTGAATTTTGCAAGCTGAAGTCCTTCGCGTACAGCAGCATCGGTTGTTAATACCCCCGGACCGCCGGCATTGGTAACAATGGCCACTCGCTTCGCCTGTGGCGGTGGCTGATAAACAAAGGCGATGGCTATGTTGAACATCTCCTCGATGTTTTCACATCTGATAATTCCTGCCTGCCTAAATGCCGCTTCGCAAATTTCATCTTTCCCGGCCAGCGAACCGGTGTGTGATGCGGCTGCCGAGGCTCCTTCTTCAGTTCTTCCCGATTTTAAAATCAAAACCGGTTTATGGCTTTTCATAATTACTTCGCGTGCAGCTTTCATCAATCCGGGCCCATCCGAAATTTCTTCCAGATAGAGCAGAATAACCTTTGTTTTGGGGTCATCCATCAGGTAATAAAGCAATTCAATTTCTGAAATATCGGCTTTGTTACCAAAGCTTACAAATTTAGAGAAGCCTATATTTTTTGCCCGTGCATAATCGAGCACCGCCGTGCAAAGGGCTCCGCTTTGCGAGAGAAAAGCAATGCTGCCTTCACCAGGATATTTGCGAGCGAACGAAGCATTTAAACGGGAAACGGGGTCGGTATTAATTACGCCCAAACAATTTGGGCCGATAAAAGAAATACCATATTTTTTTGCAATATCCAATAATTCTTGTTCTTTTTCGAGGCCTTTTTTGCCTACCTCGCGGAACCCGGCTGAAATGATGATAACGGATTTGATTCCTTTTTGTCCGCACTGTTCAAGCGCCAGCTTACATACTGAACTGGGAAAAACGATTATTCCCAAATCCACCTCATCAGTAATATCGATGACATATTTAAAGGCTTTTACTCCGCCAATTGATTTCTCGCGCGGACTTACAGGATAAATAATTCCTTGAAAATTAGCTTTTAAAATGTTCGTAAAAATATCGCCCGGGACGGTTCCTTTCATTTTGTTTGTGCCGATAACGGCAACTGCCTGAGGGTAAAAAACAGCATGAAGGTTTTTTTTATGAAGTTCAGCCCGGTTCATGTATTTCATTTGAAAAATTAGGAACTATTCAGCCTTGCAAATAATTGGAAATAAAATCAACGGCACCGTCAATGGTTTGTACTTCCTGAGCTTTTTCAACATCCATTTCTATGTCAAACTCTTCTTCAAAAGCGGCAATTAAAAGCATACTTTGCATGGAATCTGCGCCGAGGTCAAAAATAAAATTAGCATTATCTGCTATTTCCGATTTATCAATTTTTAAAACCTGGGAAACTACCTTTTTTATTCGCTGTTTTACTTCTCCCTTTTCCATAATCCTGACTTTTTTGCAGAGCACCCTGTTGTTTTGAAAAATATTTTCTTTGCCGAATTGGCTTTTTAAATTTATTAAATTTAATTCAGAAAAACAAGATGATTTTGAAAGGATTAACCATGAAAAATGGTTTCCTCAAAAATATTATTACACCAATGCATTTTTGTAATGATGGAATTAACATCAATTATCTTAAATCTGTCTTTATTTTTATCCGAAAGTTAAATTATACCTTCCATCGACTTTCCCAAATTTGAAGCCGCTTCAAGAAATTGTTTTACGTTGAGTTCACGTAAATAAACCATTCCGTGTGTAGCTCTTAGCAATGGTGAACTGTTTTCGTAAAAGAAATTTTTACCCAGTAAAAACTGAATCTGTTTATGCTGCTCAAACCAGGTTCTCTGGGTGAGTTCGCTGAATTTTCCATCGTGCTGATAACTTGGGAACGACGCATTTACCTGTGTGACATAACATTCAGAGAAAGATTTGTCGAGTGTTGCAAGAGCATTAAGTGAAACTGGTACAATTACTTCCACATCCCATGGGTTGTATTTAAACCATACATTCCTGTACCCCACAATGCGCAGATTGCTCAAATCTTCCTCCTTGTTCCACTCTTCCACTGCCGCGGCAATTGCCTGAAGTACCTTATAATGGGTGTCAGGTCCGCTTCCTTGCGGGTCCATGGCCAGGCTTATTACTGTAGGTTTGTAATTTCTGAAATCATTGAGAATGGGCAGTACATCTTTTTCCATGTCAGGCTTGCTTCCCATCACATTGTTCTGGTAAAAGCCTAATCTTAAATGATGTACATTCTTTACCATAATTCCATAGTGAGCCCAAACCAGCTCTTCCTCAAACTCCCGAATCATTCCTTTTAATTGCTGAATATTTGGAGGATTTTTGCTGCCGTCGTAACTGCTTTTAAGGTAATCCAGTACTTCGTTAATAACTTCTTGCAGATTCTCTTTGTCTTTTACATTCCATATAGAAACCAACGCACGCACCAGCCGGTGGCAAACGCCCCTCCTCTTTTCTTCAGGACTTTGAGCAGCAATGTTATCGAGGTAGTGATAAATGTCTTTATCCCATTTGTAATTAAAGCCTTCCCTGAAAAAATCAGGATAATTGATCATTTCTATTTTCTCCTGATGAATGAGGTATTTGGTGTCTAAAAGTAAATCATATAAAAAATGATTGGTTACGGCAGTATAACCAGAAGTTAATACAGAAAAGTGCAGTTCGTTGCTGGCGTCGCGCGATTGCCGGTTGGTGAGCGGCATAATTCCCAGCATTATGTCGTCGTGATGCGGTCCAGTGTGGTAATACACCTGGTTTGTTTCTTTTTGCATTCCGCGCTGGAGTTTGGCCAGAATAGAGTCAATTACCGATTGCACTGTGTTTTCATTCAGACCGGGAATCTGGCTGCAATACTTGTCGGCTTTTAAATCATCCAGTTTGAGTTTGCCGCCAAATTTGTTAATTTTCCGACACAACTCCATAACAGCGCGTTCCGTTTTCTGGTGTGTCCACGGGCCGTTTTGGTAATACTCTTCCACAGCATCTTCCAGTTTCACTGCCGCACCATCAGTTAAATAAAAGCGGCTGTTTTTTAACCGTTGAAAAGAAGTAGCCGGATAAACAACAGTAGGTTCCTTTTCCAGCGAATTTTTGATGGTTTCGGCGATGGCTTCACCAGCTGCATAAATTATTGCTTTATTTTCAGGGTTAAAACTCAAAGTGCCCAAACCGATAGTAATAACCAGCCTGTTTCTTGAAACTTCAATTCCGCCCAAATCGGCTGCTGTAACAGCCTGGGTTTCGAAATTGGTTTGTGCCAGTCTGGTAGTGGCAAAGTGGTCTGAACCGCGGGTGTTAAATGCAATATGCCCGTCGGGGCCAATTCCACCTAAAAAGAATCCGATCCCCCCTTTTCCCCTGATTTTATTTTCATATTCGGTACACCACTGGTCAATTTTAAATATGGATTCCTGCTGAAGCTGTTCCTGTTGTGTTTTTGCTTCGCGGTACCGCAATGACAAATCGATGTTAAAATCAGGGAAAACTTCGCTAAAATGCTTGTCCTGAGCCAGTTTAATTTCATCGGAGTTGATAAGTAGTGCTTTATTTAAATCGAGTCCAAATCCTTCGATATAATTTTTCAGAATAAAATTATTCAGGCTGTTATGTTGTTTTGAGCTAATGGGATAAAAATCGCCCATTTGAACCAGTTGCAGTTCAATAAGAGATGGTTTTTTCACATCGGCCAAACCATATTTTTTGCGGATGTCTTTTCCTTTTTGGTTGTCCCAGTTATCAAGGAGCAAATGTGTGAATTGCAGGAAATATTGTGCTGTTTTTCCTGTTGGCAAACTAACAACCCCGTTTGGGTTTTCTGCTGCCCATTCCAAAAAACTCAAAGCCGAAAGCAGCCCAAGTTTCGGAAAGCTGTCCACTGAAATATAGGGCATGTGGGTGGTTATTTTCTGTAATTTCGATTCGTTATAAAAGGCCTGTTCTACTTTCGAAAAATTTAATTCCATACTTTTTCTTTTTCCAATCATTCAAAATATATAAACTTTATTTTGCCGAAGCAATCTTGTCGAGTGCATAAGCAGCAGCGCCAAGCGGTCCGGCTTTTTGCCCCAGTGCCGAAAACATAATTTCGGTATCGTCACTAATATCCCGGTTACTGAATGTATAAATTGCCTGCTGAATAGGAGAAACAATAAACTGGCTAGCTTCTGCAACCCGTCCTCCCACTACAATTAGTTCAGGATTAAATATTTGTATGAGGTAAACAATTCCTTTTCCCAGCCAATACCCCACATCGGAGAAAATAGAAATAGCAAACTGGTCTCCCCGGTTTGCCGCTTCAATAATTATTGAAATATCAATTTTGTCCAGTTCATCATTTACCAGCTGTTTAATTAACGATGATTTTCCGTTTTGTAATCCTTGCCGCGCTATGCGTGCAATTGCAGTAGCTGAAACAATGGTTTCTAGGCAACCTTGTTTGCCGCAACTGCAAAGCACTCCGTTGTCAACAATGGGTAAATGCCCAAATTCTCCGGAGTAACCCGACTTTCCTGAATAAAGTTTTCCGTTAATAATAATTCCAAGCCCAAGGCCCCAGTCAACCTGAAGTACCAAAACATTTTTTTTGTTTTTGGCAAGTCCAAAATGTTGCTCTGTAAACGCCCTTAATTTCGAATCGTGACTAATATAAACCGGAAGGTCAAAAACTTTCTTTAACTCGTTTGATAAATTAGAAATGTTGGGAAAATACGTTTTATTTACGCCCTGCTTTTGATTTATAAGCCCGGGTAACTCCACACCGGCAACAAGAACTTTGCTTTTTTCAATATTCTTTTCAGCCAGAATACCATTTAGAAATTCATTTATTTCTGGGAAAATTGCGAAATCGGGTTGAATTCTTACCGGTAAAAACTGAGGGGTGCCAACTTCCTTGTTATTGCTGTTAAAAATGGAAATAATTGTGCGGTTTATGTTGATGGTAATTCCAACCACATAAAATCCATCTTCAACCAGTCCGTAAATATTTGGCCGCCTTCCTCCACTTGAATCTCCACGTCCGAGATCCTTTACCAGGCCATCTTCAATAAGTTCAACCAGCAAACTGTTAATTTTTGGCGTACTCAGTTTTATTATTTTCGATAACTCGGAATTTGACAAAGAGCCGAAAAAATACAGTGTTCTGATGATCTGTTTTTTATGTACTACTTTTTTCTGCTCTACACCAAGACTTTGATTTCCATTATTTCTAAAAAGTTTTTCCATCGTATATTTTCTACAACAAAGATTAAATTTTTTTTGCACAAAACAAGAATCTTTTTAAAAAAATTAAAAAGAATCCACTATTTTTGTTAAAATTAAACATTACTAATCAATTAAAAAATATTTAATATGGGTTAATATTGCTGGTTCATGAAAAAAGCAGATATTTAAAAGCCAAATTTTTAGAACATTAAAACCAATTAAAAATGCGAATAAAGTTTCTGTTGTTTCTGGTTTCATTAATTTTTTTCAGCTTTTCGGTTTTCGGTCAATCCCGCAAAATAATTCACATTCCCGACATTCCGGGGTACCGAACGCTGAAATGCGATTTTCATATGCACACGATATTTTCGGATGGCACAGTATGGCCAACGGTAAGAGTTGAAGAAGCCTGGCAAGAAGGACTGGATGCCATTTCAATTACCGACCATATTGAATATCAGCCTCATTCAAAAGATGTTGTTGCTGATCATAACCGCTCCTTTGATATAGCGGAACCCCTGGCAAATAACCGGAATATAATTCTTGTAAAAGGGGCCGAGATTACCCGGAATATGCCCCCCGGTCATTTGAATGCACTTTTTATTAGAAATGCGAATCTGCTTGAGCGCGAGGATGTTTTTGATGCCATTAAAGAAGCAAGGGACCAGGGTGCTTTTCTCATTTGGAACCATCCAGGATGGAAAGCCCAGCAACCTGAAGAAACAATTTGGTGGGATGAACATACCCGGTTGCTTCAAAGTGATATGCTGCACGGTATTGAAGTTTTCAACTACAATGAATATTACCCCGAAGCCATTGACTGGGCGCGAGAAAAAAAACTTACTGTTTTTGCCAACACTGATGTTCACGATCCAATTGCAATGGATTACGATGTGGTTACTGGCCACCGTCCTATGACTTTGGTTTTTGCCCGCAGCCGAACAGAAGGAGGAATAAAGGAAGCTCTTTTTAGCAGAAGAACACTGGCCTGGTTTAACAACACACTGGTTGGCAGGGCAAACCTTTTAGAACCGTTGTTTTTTGCATCGGTGAAGATTGTGAATCCGGCAGGTAAACTTCAAAACGGGGAATCACGAAGAATTCAAATTGAAAATATTTCTGATGTGGATTATGAACTGGAGTTAGTTCAGCCGGGTATAGGTTTTGATGCTCCTGAAAACATTGTAGTGAAATCCCACCGTATTACGCCACTTGAAATTACAGGAAACTCTGAACAGGTTGCTGATATGGAGGAACTTAAAGCGTTTTATAAAGTGAAAAATATGTTGGTAAGTTCAACCGATAACCTTGTGGTTACCTTTATTTTTGCTAACAATTAATTTGCCTGCCCTAATTAAATTTAAAATGGGAGTAAACAAAAAGCAATTCTCACTGAAAGATATTATACTCACCGGAAACAGCGAAATTTCTCCAGGTGTTCACCTGATAACATTTAGACGCCCATGGAATTTTTTGGCTGGACAAGTAGTGAAAATTGCCCTGAACACAGCCCATCCCCCAAGAATTTACAGTCTTTGCAGCGGGAGCCACGAGCAAGAAGCCGCCATTCTTTTTAATATAAAAGAAGATGGCCTTTTAACACCAAAACTGGCCGGAATGATTCCCGGAGAAAAAATCCTCGTATCAGAACCATACGGGAGCTTTTTAGGAACTGCCGGGCCTGCCTGGTGGATTGCCACCGGAACCGGAATTGCCCCGTTTTACAGTATGTTCCGCTCTGGTTTGGGGGAAAATAAAAAACTGATTCATGGCGTGAGTTGGTTAAACCAGTTTTATTTTGAAGATGAACTGGAGTGGGCTCTGGGGGAAAATTATGTGCGGTGCTGTTCGCGTGAGTCTTCTTGTAACACATTTCGCGGAAGGATTAGTGATTATATTTCAGGGTTGGAAAACCTGCCCAACGTAAAATACTACCTTTGCGGGAAAGCCATTATGGTAGTGGAAATGCGCGATTTGCTTATTTCAAAGGGGATTCCGTTCGAAAACATTTTGGCTGAGATTTATTTTTAGCAGGGAAAAAATGAATTTCAGTTGTAACAAAAAACCAGATTCACTACAAATAAAAAATATAATTCACATGCATAAAAATTTTATCAAAATGAAAAAATCTTTTTCAACTCTGCTGGCAGTTTTATTTATTGTATTAGCTGGTCAGGCAAGTGCACAAAATTTGGATGACGTTCTCGCCAAACATTTTAAAACAGTTGGCCAGGAAAAATTAGTAGAGAAACAAACTTACTCTGTAAAGGCAACAATTCAGCAAATGGGAATGGAGTTGCCGATGGTGATGAAAATGAAGCGACCAAATAAATTCAGAATGGAGATGGAAATGCAGGGGCAAAAAATGATTCGGGCCTACGACGGAGAAAAAGGCTGGATGATTGCCCCCTGGATTAGCTCTGAACCACAGGATTTATCAGGGCCCGAACTTGACCAGGCCATGGACCAGGCCAACATCGATGGCGAATTGTATAACTATAAAGAAAAAGGCACTACTGCTACATTGCTTGGAAAAGTTAATGTGGATGGGTCGCCGATGTTCAACATTAAACTTACGGATAAAAACGGCAACGTTAAAAATTATTTCATCGATGCCGAATCTTATCTGGTGAGAAAGGTAAAGGCAAAAATTAGTTCGCAGGGGCAGGAAGTTGAAATAGAACAAAACCTGAGCGATTATAAAAACATCGACGGGATTTTGATGCCTATGAAAATGGAATCGAAAATGCCAATGGGAACAGCAAATATTATTTTTGAAAATATCACATTTGGTGAAAACTTTGACGATTCGATTTTTACCCGACCATAGATTTAATTCTCTTTTCAGTTTTAATTGAATTAACCTTAAAAAATACCGTTTCAGCAGCATCTTCAGCATTTATTAATGTCTGAAGCTTGATTTGATGCAATATTCTCTTAAATACCGGATCGTGATTAATTCCATTTTCAAAAAGGTATCTTAATCCGGTTGATGTAGCATCATTGTTGCTAATCAGGGTATTCTCCAACACTTCTGCAGGTGAAACAAAAATCACTTCAAAACGTTTCTCTTCAAGAGTTTGCAAGGCATTTTCATGTGCCTTTTTTGCATGGAATTCTGCCTTCTGAAAATGCAGGTTAATATTGTTTTTTATGATTGGATTTGGAGTTTTTGATTCCATTTTTACCTGCTGTGAGGATGGTAAAAAACTGGAATTTAAATCAGTTGGCGGGGAAATAATAATTAATTTCTGAATGTTTGGGTATTCACTTAAAACTTTAAGGAGCGATCCGGTACCTCTTATTTCAGGAACAAATAATTGTGGATTGCTACTCAGTTGATTTAAACTAAAAGGTGAACCACAATGAATTATTACGTTACAATCGCAAGCAAACTTCCGAATTTCAGATAAATCGCTTAAATCTCCGTAGAATTTTTCGAAATATTTATTGGTTTCAAGTCCGGGTATGGTTAACACCTTTTCCCTATTTTGAAATTTGGAAACCGGAACTTTAACCTGGTAGTTTTCGGAAAGAAATTTCAGGGTAATGTAACTCCCAATAAATTCCAAACCGCCTATGATGCCTGCTTTTTTCATTTGCCTGAACATTGTTTTACAAATAATTACAAGCAAAATTAAGGTGTAGGCATGTGTGTTTATTTGTATTATTTACGCATTGATTAGGACTATTTAATCACTGGGAGATTTTTCCGGGACTAAAACACTTAATTCCCGTTTTTATAGGCAGAAGGGCTGCACCCAAATTGTTTTTTAAAGGCACGCGAGAAATAAGCATGGTCGTTAAAACCCAGGTTGAAACAAATTTCTGATACGCTCCCGGCATTTTGTTTGAGCAAATCTGCAGCCCTTTGTAACCGGAGCGATCGGATTAGTTGGCCAGCAGGTTGACCAATTAAAGCATTAAGTTTTCTGTTCAACTGAGAAATGCTCATATTCACATATTCTGCCAGTTGCTCCACTGAAAACTGATAATCACCGTAATGATTTTCAATTTTCTGAATGATTTTTTCAAGAAAAACCTGATCGACTGAAATTGCAGAAACTTCAGAAGGTTTAATTATTGTTGACTTGCTGAAACGTTCGCGCAAAAGTTCCCGCTGTTTTAACAGGTTATTTATTTGCACCTTAAGTTCTTTTGCTTTAAATGGCTTCGTAATATATGCATCAATTCCTGATTCAAGTCCTTCTATTTTGTCCTCGAATCCTGCTTTTGCAGTTAGCATTATCAGAGGAATATGACTTGTTCTTTCGTTGTTTCGTACTTTTTTGCAAAATTGAAATCCATCCATTTCCGGCATCATTACATCAGTAATTATCAGATCTGGGATTTCATTTTTTGCTTTTGATGCTCCTTCTGCACCGTCTGAGGCTTCTATTACTTTGTAATCTGTTTCCAGCAGCTCACGAATGTAATTCCGCACATCAAGATTATCTTCAACTATTAAAATTATTTCATTGTTATCAGAGCCGGAAGAATCCGACACAGGATTTTTTTCTTCTGGTTCAGTTATATTAAAACCATTAACCTGTAATGATTTTTCGGTCTGCAGTTTGATAGATTCACCTTGTTCAATTGTAAAATCACCTAATGGAAGCTGAATTATAAACTCGCTGCCTTCACCCTCGTTACTATTTACTGAAATATTTCCTTTATGAAGTTCAATCAATTCTTTTGTAAGCGCTAATCCTATTCCTGTACCTTCATATTTTCGTGTAGCTGATCCATCTACCTGGTAAAATCTGTCAAAAATATGTGGCAACCGATCAGAAGGTATGCCAATTCCGGAATCTTTAATTCTAATTTCGACCGTGGAATCAATGACGCTCAAACAGACTGCAATTTCACCTTCCGAATCAGAATAATTGAACGCATTTGAAATAATATTATAAAAAATATTTTCCATTTTATCAGGATCAAACACAACAGGAATGTAATTAAATTCCGATTCAAACTTCAAAATTATTTTTTGTGATTCCGCAAGCGACTCAAAAGAATAAAACAGACTTTTTAAAAATGAAACGATGTTATGCTGTTCTGCTTTTAGTTCCATGCTTCCTGATTCAAGCTTGGAAAGATCCAGCAACTGGTTTATCAACGTAAGAAGCCTTCTGGCATTCCTGTCTGCAATCTGCAGTTTTGTTTTTTCCTTAACCTCTATATTTCCAGACATAATGCTATCAATCTGACCAAGTATCAAAGTTAATGGTGTCCGAAATTCGTGAGAAATGTTTGCAAAGAACCGGGACTTCAACTTGTCAAGCTCCTGAAGTTGCGCCTGTGCTATTTTCAGTTCATTTAAAGTTATTTCAATCTTGTTCTTTGCTTCTTCAACATTTTTAAAGTCTTCGTAACGGGCGTAAGCTATTGAGAATGTTCCTGCTAATGTTTTAACCAGTTCCAGTTTTTCATTGGAAAGGGTAGAAACATTTCCAACATAAAGTATGCCTTGGGCGAAAGGAACAAAGTGCAGATGAAGAGATTCAGGTGGAGTAGATGAACCCTGGTAAGTTTCCACATTTTGAATCTGTCCGACTTCAATCATAGATTTTGCCCAGTTGATAAATTCTTCCTTATTCCAGTGTTCTTTGTAAATTTGATTCTTTTTCCAGTGATTAACAGCATTACTTGTGAGTTCATTTGTGTCAAATGAAAGATCCAAAACTGCCAGTGACTTACCCTCTGGTGTAGTCAGATAAGCCTGAACTTTTTCTTTCTCTTCATCAACAAAGAAAACGCCGCAGCGTATAAAAGGTACTTCCAGTGTTTCCAGTTCACGCCAGATAATCGGTGTAATGCGATTTAGGTCTTCGGAGGTGCGCATACTGGCAATTTCACCGCGTACTCTGTCCGCAGATGCTTGTTTAATCGCTTCACGCGCCAGGGCTTCTGCTTTTTGGATGTCGAGAAATCGAGTGTAACTCTGTTCAAAAACTTGTCCAAAGCGTTTCAAAATTTTGTTATCTTCATCAGATAATCTTCTGCCAAAATGATTTACCACGAATATAGATGTGTATTGAGAAACAGAAACAGACCTTGTATAGCCGCCTTCACGAGACAAAACCTCTTCCTTCCATTCTGGAGTAGATGAATTGTATGGCGGATGTTTAAATAAATGTTCAAAGAATTCAATTTTTTCCTCTCTTGTATATTCCTCCACGAAAAATCGCTCCCCTTTTGTTGTAGCCTCAGCCAAAACTCTGTAAATTGGGCGATCCAGAAAAGGGATAGCCGCTCTTTTCATATAAGTTTCTGCCACGCCTGTAGATCCCCAAAATGTGAATTGTTTATCAATTTCGTTGTTATTAATAACCATAAATACTCCGGTTATGTCCAGGTTCATAGTATTCAGTTTCCGGGCAACTAAGTTAACAACCTTCTGTAAGTCAGATGAATGACGCATCGACATAGCATACTCTCGTACTTTCTCAAAAGCTTTCTCAATTTCCAGTTCGCGGTTTTTCTCTGCAAGTTCTTTTTTGAGCGATTCAATTTCTAACTTTGATTGTGTCATTTAATAGATTCTATAAAATATTTAATGAATTATAGCTGTATAGAAAATTGTATAAAACTTTTACCGGCAATCTGGCAAAATGAAACAGATGAGAAATATTGCTATAAAAATTGGATTTTAATTGATATATTATTTGCAGTGGTTCAGAGGGTTGTATGAATTTACAGGGACCAATGTTTCCAAAATTATTAGGTCTGTAATTTGAGGTTTTGTAACTTTTCAATTCATCCTTTTCCGAATTAAAATGATTTAAGCCGTCTTTTGTGCTAAACCGCATAAAACCTTCACTTTTCTGCAAAAAGGCAAATATTGCGTATTGAGATAAACCGTTATTAATATTTAAGTGCCGAAAGTTTACTTTCTGAGAATTTGTCTCGAAAAAGCAAAAATGTGGAATTTGCATTAAAAAAGCAGCAAAAAGGCCGCGCTCAAATCTAATTTTCAAATCAAAATATTTTTTCGAATTCCGTTCAATTTAAGAATAATTTTCTATTTGTAAACAAGTAGTTGTAGTAACATTGTCGATTTTGAATATTGAATTAAAATGTTCTAAAAAACTATGCACCAAATGTTAAAAAATATTAAAGCATCTTTATATATGGTATATGTAATTTACAAAATGAAAACAAATATATATCAAATTGATAATTAAATCCACAAAAAATAGCAAAATATAATCAAAAGTACATTAATTAGGCTAAAAACAAGAAATTTTAAAAATCAACTATTCAAGATGTTTTTGGGTATATGTTTTACAACATGTTTTTGAGCGGTAACAACCCGGTAACTTGCACCTGAAATTTAAAATTAAATACCATGAAGAGAATACTTTTAACACTTACCGCAACAGCATTTCTTTTGGGAAGTGCAGTATCGCAAGAGAACAAAATTCCACTGATCGGTTCGAAAGCGCCATCATTTTCAACACAGTCAACCAACGGGAAAATAACTTTTCCCGATAGTTTTGGGAACGATTGGAAAATACTGTTTAGCCACCCGCAGGATTTTACTCCTGTTTGTACCTCTGAACTTCTGGAGCTTGCTTATATGCATGACGAATTTGAAAAACTCGGAGTGAAACTGGCAGTCATTTCAACTGATGAAGTAAAAATCCATCATCTCTGGAAAGCGCATATCGAGGACCTGGATTACAAAAACAGGGGAAAACAAAAAGTTCATTTCCCAATACTTGAAGATAGTAAAGCAGAGGCATCCAAGCTTTATGGCATGTTGCACGAACCAGTAAGCTCAAACCGTGATATAAGGGGTGTTTTTATCATTGATTCCAACAACATAATACGCTCAAGTAATTTCTACCCCATGGAAATTGGTCGGAATATCGATGAAATAATTAGAACGGTAGCCGCTTTACAAACTGCCGATGAAGCAAAAGTGCTGACTCCTGCCAATTGGGTTGAAGGTGGTGATCTTTTAATGCCACATTTTCCTTACACCTCAGAACAACTGGCAAACGACCCGGAAATAAAAGACAAATATTACAGTGTGGGTGATCGGCTTTGGTTTAGAAAAGGAACTAATTAACAGTGAAAATGCGATTGTGAAGTAGCGCAATTTTCCATAGAAATAGTTTAAATAAACAGCAGAAAAAGGGAGCAGAGGCTCCCTTTTTTTGCTAACTTTTTGTAAATCAATTTAGTAATTTCAATTCGATTTATATTTTATTTTTCAGGAGATAAGCGAACCACTTTCCCCGGATTATTCAACACCACGTAAATGGCACCGTCTGGTCCGGTGGAAACATCGCGCACACGGCCAGCGCCTTTAAATATTACCTGTTCGTGCACAACGCGATCTTCTTCAATTTGTAAAAGCCGCACTTCTTCATATTTGAGTGCTCCCACCAGCAGGCGGTTTTTCCATTTTTCAAATAAATCGCCGGAATAAAAATCGAGGCCGCAAACTGCAATGGAGGGATTCCAGTAAAAATTAGGCTGTTCCATGCCGGGCATGTGTGTTTTTTCGGTAATAATTGTTCCGTTGTAATTTTTTCCGTAAGTAATGGTTTCCCAACCGTAATTTTTTCCTGATTCTATTTTGTTCAGCTCGTCGCCACCCATTGGCCCGTGTTCTGTAGTCCAAAGTTCTCCGGTTTCAGGATGAATGGCCATTCCCTGTATATTCCGGTTCCCCAAACTGTACAAAGATTTCATGGCCTTTTCATCGGAAATAAACGGATTGTCTGCAGGCACCCTTCCATCCTTATAAATCCGGTGAACTTTTCCGTTGGGCAGGGAATTATCCTGAGCCTGAAATCCCCGACCCCGGTCTCCAACAGCAAAATAGAGGTGTCCCTGTGGGTCGAAAACAATTCGGCAACCATAATGGTGGCGCATTGTAGAATAGGTTTCCGGTGGAGCTTCATACAAAACTTCCTGGTTTGTCCAGGTGTTGTTTTCAAGTTTTCCACGTACAATGCGGGTCATGGCTGGTGGCCTTTCTCCCTGAGATTGGTCAAGGGTATGACTGTAAGCCAGGTAAATCCAGCCATTTTCACTGTAAAGTGGATCAACAGCTACATCCATTAATCCACCCTGTCCTTCGTGCAAAACTTTAGGCGTATTTTTTACAGGTTCTGACTGAAGCTCGCCATTTTTTACTACCCGCAAACGGCCTGGCCGCTCAGTAATTAATGCGGTATTTTTGTCAATAAAATCGATGGCCCATGGAATTTCAAGATTGTCGGCAAAAGTTTCAACTTCCATAAAATAATCCATAGTTTCATACATTTCGGGTGTTGGTGGCTTTACCACACCTTTTTCATCTTCAGCGTTACGAATGTATTGAACAACTGCCCGAATTTCATTATCAGACATGGAACGCTCGTAGGAAGGCATACCCAAATGCTGAATTCCATGTTTTATATTGCGTTGAATATAACTATCCCTGTCGCCATACTGCCAAATCCCGTCAATCAGGCTGGAAGCCATCCCACCGTTTAATTCAATGCCATGGCACTGGGCACAATGCTGTTGATACAATGCAGCCCCGTTGGGTTGGGCACAAAGGGTTAAGCTAAAAGCCATAAATAAAATTGCCGGATAAAAGGCGATTTTTAGTTTTTTCTTGTAAGAATTCATTTTGCTATTGATTTTAAATTTATTAAAAGTACAAAAAACCATTCAGAAAAAAGTTTATTGAATGTTCCGATTTATACAAAAAAAGATCAGGCATCCAATCCTACCTTTTTAATACTTTGCCATAAAAGCAAGGCCGTTTTATCCCAGCTAAAATTCATTTTTTGCTTTAATCCTTTTTCAACGAGCTCGTTGCGTAAATTTGAATCGGATGCAATTTTTTTCATGGCTTCAGCAATTTGTTTAATATTTTTCGGTTCAACATACAAAACAGCATTGCCGCCAACCTCGGGCATGGAAGTGGCGGTAGAACAAATTACCGGAATTCCGGCACTCATGGCTTCCAAAATTGGGATTCCAAAACCTTCGAAAAAAGGCACAAACGCGAGGGCGAGGGCAGAACCGAATATTCCGTAAAGTTCTTGCTGTGAAATCCGTCCGGTAAAAACCACATCGTTTTTAAAGTGCATTTTTTGCCAGACGTCAGAAATTTCGACGGTTTTGTGCATTTCACCGCCAACAATCAAGAGTTTTGTCCGTTGCCCTGTTTCTGTTTTAAAAGCATCAAAAGCTTTTAGCAACCCGGTAATATTTTTACGCGGATTTAAAGCTCCCACAAATAAAAAATAAGGAACCCCACTAGTATATTTTCCCCGAAATAACATTTGATCTTCGGGAGAAACAGGCTTGAATTTTTCGTTACAGCCATCGTAAACCACATCAATTTTTTCGGGATTAACCTGGTATGTTTTGGCAATATCTGTTTTTGAATAGTTTGAAACTGTTGCTATTCTCGCTGCTTTCCGGGCAAATTTTGGGAAAAAGAAATTGTAGTACCATCTTTTCATTCCAGGTATATCCTGTGGGCGGTGTGCAAAACTAATATCGTGAATCACTGCCAGCTGCGGGACTTTTGTTTTTAATGAAATATATCCATCGGGCGACAAAAAAACATTGGCTTTGTATTTTTTCAACACGCGTGGTACCTGAAATTCAAACCACAAGTAAAACAGAACCGGATGCCTGGCTGGTGGCCCAATAACAACCGGGGTAATATTTTCTGAAAAAATGAATTCTTCCGAGTAAGGTCGATCGAAAATAAATATGAACTGATGTTCCGGATGATTCGTTACAATCCGTTTCAATGTTTCATAAGAAAACCAGCCAATTCCTTCCAGTTTACCTTTTAACAGCAATCTTGTGTTTACAGCAATTCTCATAATACAAACATGAAACGAGACATGATAATATTTTTCACAGGGGAATCTTTAATATAGGCGAGTTCCATTGAATACCTTTAAAATTTTAAAATATAATGAGATGAAATTAGAAATAAAAATCCAATATATTTGCAGAATAGCTTGAATTAATGAAGACATTCATAAAATACATCCTTCAAAAAATACTGGGCTTTAAAACCTACCTTTACTTTTTTGCGTTGTTTGTGATTGTAAAAATAAGGTGGGACAAAAAAGAAAAGGATTTCTTTTACTTTCTAAATCTGTTGCCCGATGAAGGTGTAATTCTTGATTTGGGCGCAAATATTGGTGTAACCAGCTATCATTTGGCCAAAGCCCGTCCAAAAAGTACGGTGCTTTCTTTTGAACCCCTGGCAGTTAACATGAGCATTTTAAAACGATTGAAGAAAAAATTCGGGCTGAATAATATTAAGGAATACGTTTTGGCCGTTGGAAATGAAAACACTACACTTGAAATGGTGATGCCGGTAATAAACAAAGTTCCCATGCATGGCTTAAGTCATGCATTACATAGTGATATTAAAGAGAATAATTCGGGGCTGGTGTTTGAAGTGCCCATGGTTCGGTTGGATGATTTTAATGAAGTGAATTTTGGAAAAAACCAGATTACCGGAATTAAAATCGATGTGGAAAACTTTGAATATTTTGTTTTGCAAGGAGCAAAGGGCCTGATTGAAAAACATAAACCTGTAATTTATTGTGAGCTCTGGGAAAACGAAAGCCGGGGGAAGAGTATTTCGCTATTAAATAATTTAGGTTATTCTGCATTTATTTTGTACAAAAAGGAGTTGATACCTTTTAACGAAAGAACAAACCATAAGCATAATTTCTTTTTTTTGCCATGCCAAATAACTAACTGATTTAAAAATGTTTTGAAACGAAAATTTATTACAAACCTGATATTATTGGTTTTCCTCAATCTGCTGGTTAAACCATTCTGGATTTTTGGAATTGACCGCACAGTACAAAACCTTGTAGGCGACCAAAGTTACGGCTTCTATTTTGCTTTGTTTAATTTTTCCATGATTTTGAATATTCTGCTTGATTTGGGTATAACCAATTATAACAACCGGAATATTGCACGGCACAATTTTTTATTGCCCAAACACCTTTCAAATATTGTTGGGCTAAAATTGGTACTTGCCATTGTTTATGCGATTTTCAGCCTGACAGTTGCTGCTATAATCGGGTACGACAAAATTCAATTTCATCTTTTGTTTTTCCTTATTTTTAACCAGTTTCTCATTTCGTTTACATTATACCTCCGGTCGAATATCAGTGCGTTGCATCTTTTTCGAACCGACAGTATTGTTTCGGTACTGGATCGCACCATTATGATTGCCATTTGCAGCGTTTTGTTGTTTCATAGTTCGTTTAGGCCATTTTTTACAATCGAATGGTTTGTTTATGCCCAAACAGTGGCTTACATTATTTCTGCACTAATAACTTTTGCCATCGTGTTAAAAAAATCAGGAAAAATATCGGTTCGGTTCGATATCCGTTTTTTCCTGGTTTTCCTCCGAAAATCATACCCTTATGCACTGCTTATTTTATTGATGTCGTTATATAACCGTATTGATTCGGTGATGCTTGAGCGATTGTTGCCGGGAGAAACTGGACACGAGCAGGCTGGCATTTATGCACAGGCATTTCGCTTACTCGACGCTGTTTCCATGTTCGGTGTTTTAATTGCCGGACTGTTGCTTCCCATTTTTTCAAAAATGATAAAACAGCGCGAGCCGGTAGGTGAGATGGTAAAACTTTCGTTTACATTGCTCATTGTACCTGCCATCGTCATTGCCGTTTCATGTGTTTATTACGATGGCGAAATTATGTCGCTTCTGTATAAATCAAATACTGCTTATTCATCCGATATTCTTGGTATTTTGATGATTGGATTTATTGGGATTGCAACCACTTACATTTTTGGAACCCTTTTAACGGCCAATGGCAGTCTGAAGCAACTTAATATTATGGCCTTTTCTGGAATGGTGTTGAATGTAGTTCTCAACCTGATATTGATTCCCCGCCTGCAGGCTTACGGTTCGGCTTATGCAAGTTTATCCACACAAGTTTTTACCGGAATTACACAACTTATCATTGCCCTTAGCATTTTCAGGCTAAAACCCGGATTCAAATATATTTTGCAAATTTTAATATTTACCGCATTTGCCATTGCACTCGCTATTTTTACAAAAAAGATGGATAATTGGATTTTTGGCTATCTGACCATGATTGCCGGTTCTGTTTTGTTTGCCTTTATTATTCGTCTGTTCAGTATAAGAGACATGCTCAAAATAATTCTCTATAGATAATTTGCCATGGCCAATCCAACCATTGAAGAATTACAAAACAACGAAAAATACGAACTGGTTGCCGAACTGGAACATCGCCAAATAAAAGAATTTGTAATGGAACAGATT
>JAZBNQ010000245.1:0-9062 GCA_036350775.1 Mariniphaga sp. | reverse complement strand
TGATACTGACGGAGATGGTGTTCCTGATGCCAAAGATGGTGTTATTACTGCTGCTGACAGAACTTTTATCGGAAGCCCGCACCCTGATTTTACAGGTGGTTTGAACATTGATTTGGGATATGGTAATTTCGATCTGAATATGTTCTTCTACGGCAGTTTTGGCAATGAAATCAGCAATTATGTAACACGCTGGATTGACTATGGTCAGTTCAATGGTGGTTTAAGTAAAGATGCACTTTACAAAAGCTGGGGAAGCCCGTATTTGAGCAATAATGCCGACGCAGAACTTCCAATGCTCGACTACAGCGACATTTCGCAGGAACCTTCCAGCGCCTTCATCGAAGATGGTTCATACCTGAGATTGAAAACATTGCGTCTGGGTTATACATTACCGCAAAGTCTGCTTGAAAGAGCCCAGATTAAAAGTTTGGGACTTTATTTGCAGGTTACCAACGTATTTACAATTTCCAAATACGGCGGTCTCGATCCTGAGTTGAATTCATCTGGTGTTTCTATGGGATTGGACAGGGGAGCCTGGCCCACACCACGTCAGATAATGTTCGGTGTAAACCTGGGATTATAAAAATTAATGTTAATAATTTAAATAACAGAAAAATATGAAAAGACTATCAACGATATTGGCCCTAACATTAATTCTGGCCATTATAAATTCATGTTCGGAAGATTTTTTGACCAAGACTCCCTTAGGATCTACTTCCGAAAACGTATTCTACGATGAAAAAGGAATCGATGCTTTGCTGGTTGGTACCTATGCAATGGTAACTGGCAGTTCCCTGTGGGAAGTTTCGTGGGGAGCATCTGTTCAAAACTGGACTTATGGTTCTGTAGCTTCTGATGATGCCTATAAGGGTTCTGAAATTACCGACCAGGTTCCTGTTAACGAAATTGAGCGATGGGAAGTTTTAACAACCAACAATTATCCTGCTGATAAGTGGAGGCTGAATATTGGTATGGGAATTGACCGCGCCAATAAAACTTTAAAAATAATAAATGCTACCGAAGAACAGGGAACCATTGATGCTGCAACAGCTAATAAGTTTAGAGCTGAAGTGCGCTTCCTCAGAGGCTTTTTCAATTTTGAATCCTGGCTGGTTTTTGGGAATTATATTCCAATTCTTACCGAAGAAACCGAAGATCCTACGCTGGTTTCAAATGATAACCCGGAAGGTGCTGTTTTGAATCATATTATCAGCGACCTTCAGTTTGCATGGGAAAATCTTCCAGAAACTCAGGGGCAACCCGGACGTGCAACCAAATATGCCGCAATGGCGCTTGCCGCTCGTGCGTATTTGCAGGAATTGGATTATAGTAATGCCAAGCCTTTGCTCGATAATATTATTAACAGCGGAAAATTTTCGTTAATGCCTAATTTTATTGATAATTTCAATATTGAAACCAATAACAATGCAGAATCTATTTTTGAAATTCAGGCAAACGTTAACGATATTAACGAATCGCTTAATGCAGAAATGGGAATTGGTTTAAACTGGCCGCATGGATCTGATATTGGCATGTGCTGTGGGTTCCACCAACCTTCGCAAACATTAGTAAATGCATTTAAAGTGGATGAAAACGGTTTCCCGCTTTTTGATACCTATAATAATGTTGATTTGAAAAATGACCAGGGAGTTGCTTCTGATGCAACTTTTATTCCCGATGAGCATCTGGTTGATCCTCGTTTGGACTGGACAGTTAGCCGTCGGGGAATTCCTTACAAAGACTGGGGTATCAACCGAGGCCGTGACTGGGTACGTAACCAACCTGATGGTGGTCCGTACATGCCAGCCTCAAAACCATTCTTTAAAAAAGCTGAAAGGTACAGCCTTTCTACCACTACGGGCTGGCAAACCGGTATCAATGCCAATAATTACCGTTACCTGCGTTATAGCCACGTGCTTTTGTGGAGAGCTGAAATTGCTGCATTTGATGGCGACCTGGAACTCGCCCGCACTTATATTAATATGATTCGCGACAGGGCAGACAATAAGGTTGTAATGGGTAAAGTACTTATCCATGAACTTCCTCCAGCAGTTTATCCTTGGGGCCCGGAATCAAGTGATGCCGATTACATGACCGGTGGGGCAGTGGACTGGACCCAACCGGCTGCAAACTATAAAGTTGGTTTGTATGGAGCATTTGCTACAAAAGAAGAAGCCATGAGGGCTGCACAGTGGGAGCAACGTCTTGAGTTTGCTACAGAAGGCCGCCGTTTCTTCGACCTTCGTCGTTGGGATAATCTTCCCGGTGGAATGCGCGTTGACATGAGTCAAGTCCTGAATAATTTTGCTGCCGCCGATTTGCGGGTAAGGGAATTTATGTCTGGCAAGGTTTTCAACCCTGCCGCTGATAAATTTATGCCTATTCCGCAAGCCCAACTCGACCTGCAACCCGATGTTCTGGTTCAGCGTCCGGAATACAGATAGACTTATTTAACAATGATTTTATAATTAAAGAGGGGCTTTCAGGTCCCTCTTTTTTTGTTATCTTGGAGCCAGTTTTCAAGAATTAAATGGCACTAAACTACATCTGGATATTCTTTTTCCTGATTGCTTTTGTAATCGGGTTAGTAAGGCTGTTGTTTTTTGGCGATGTGGAAGTATTTCCCAATATGGTAAATGAAACCTTCGACATGGCTAAAACCGGTTTCGAGATTTCCCTCGGATTAACGGGAGTTTTGACACTTTGGATGGGCATAATGAAAATAGGAGAGAAGGGTGGAATTGTTAATGTTTTCTCCCGGGTCATCGGGCCGTTTTTCAACAAACTTTTTCCTGAACTGGGTAAATCGCATCCGGCTTACGGTTCCATTATGATGAACATTGCCGCCAACATGCTCAACCTCGACAATGCCGCCACACCCACCGGCTTGCAGGCCATGAAAGAAATGCAGGAAACTAATCCGGATAAAAAAACAGCCTCCAACGCACAAATCATGTTTTTGGTTTTGAACACCTCCGGATTAACCCTTTTGCCTATCAGCATTATGGTTTACAGGGCGCAACTGGGCGCGGTGAATCCGTCGGATATTTTTATTCCGATTTTGCTGGCTACCTATTTTTCCACCCTGGCCGGGCTAATTTCTGTTGCCATATATCAGAAAATTAATCTGCTCGATAAAGTGGTGCTTTCCTATCTTGGCGGTCTCACGCTGGTTATTGCAGGCATCATCTGGTATTTTTCCACGCTCGACAAGGAGGAAGTTACACAGGTTTCCAATCTCGCCAGTAACTTCATCCTGTTCACAGTAATTATCGTATTTATTGTGATGGCACTTCTGAAAAAAGTGAATGTTTACGAAGCCTTTATCGATGGTGCCAAAGACGGATTTAAAACGGCCGTAAAAATTATTCCCTACCTGGTTGCCATTTTGGTTGCAATTGGTGTTTTCAGGGCATCTGGTGCTATGGAGTGGCTGATTTCCGGTTTCACCTGGATTTTTGAACACATTGGCATCAATACCGAATTTACCCCCGCTTTGCCCACTGCTCTTATGAAACCACTCAGTGGAAGCGGCGCCCGCGGCATGATGGTAGATGCCATGACGACTTATGGAGCCGATTCGTTTGTAGGCCGCGTAGCCAGCACGGTTCAGGGTGCAACAGACACCACTTTTTACATTATTGCCGTTTACTTTGGTTCCGTTGGTATCAAAAATACCCGCTATGCCGTGGTTTGTGGTTTAATTGCCGATTTTACCGGGATTATTGCAGCCATTCTGATGGCGTACCTGTTTTTTTATTAATCCACCGAATCGTAAACCACCACTTTCTCCCACAAATGGGAATTCTCTTCCACAAACTTTACATGCAGTGGATGAACCTGGTAAGCATCCTGTCCGGCCTGGTCGTCAAACATGGTCATGTACGAAACAGAGTAGGAGTGGTCCACCACATCGCGGCTTTCGGTACCTGCCGGAAAACCGATGTGGCTTAACTTGATAGTTTCCACTTTTAGTAAATCGTTCAGCGCTTTTACCAGTTGTTTTTTGTGCGCCTCGTTTTTGGGCTCTTTCAGCCAGAAAAATACATGGTGAATTAATGCCCCTTTGAGTTGTACTTCGCCTGCTGTGGCTTTTTTTGAAAGCGGTAATAATCCGGCAACTGCTGCACTTGCAGCCAATTTTTTTAGAAATGATCGTCTGTTTTTCATCTTATTTATAGCTTTTGAACAAATTTATACAATTCCGACAGTTTCCGCAGCAGGGGTTCCAGTTGGTCGAGGTTCAGCATGTTGGCGCCATCTGACTTGGCTATTGCCGGGTTGGGATGCGTTTCAATAAAAATACCGTCCGCACCCACCGCAATTCCTGCCCGGGCAATGGTTTCAATCAGTTCGGGCCTTCCGCCGGTAACTCCGCTGGCCTGGTTGGGTTGCTGCAGCGAATGGGTTATGTCGAGCACTACGGGTACTTCCATTTTCTTCATTTCGGGAATTCCGCGGTAATCAACTACCAAATCACTGTAACCAAATGTAGTTCCGCGTTCTGTAAGAATAATATTTTCATTGCCGCTTTCCCTCACTTTGTTAACAGCAAATTGCATGGATTCAGCCGAAAGAAACTGTCCTTTTTTAATGTTGACCACCTTACCGGTTTTTGCCGCTGCCACCAGAATATCTGTTTGGCGACAGAGAAAAGCCGGAATTTGAAGGACATCCACAAATCCGGCTGCCATCACTGCTTCTTCTGCCGAATGAATGTCGGTAACCGTTGGAATTTGAAACGTTTTACCTGCTTTTTGCAGGATTTTTAAGGCTTTTTCATCTCCAATTCCTGTAAACGAATCCAGCCGCGAGCGATTGGCTTTCCGATACGAACCTTTAAAAATAAATGGGATATTCAGGCGATTGGTGATTTTTACAATCCTTTCAGCAATTTCCATGGCCATTTTTTCACCTTCGATGGCACAAGGACCAGCCATCAGAAAGAAATTACCCGACTGAGCATATTTTAGTTTTTCAATTTTAGGAACCATATTTTTTCAATAAATAAACAAAAGTAATTCGTAAGTGGATTAATCCAAAAAACAGAACGGAAATAAAAAGTTAAACGAAATAAGATTTTGTTTCAAATAAATTTAAACTGTATTCTCGTTCAACTTAAACTAAAAATTTAGTTTTTCAAAAATTTGATTTTCAGTTTTTTAAAAAATAAATTTAAAATTAACTAATAATTTAGTTTGAAAACTAAAAACTTAGTTATATATTTGAATCGGATATCCGAAATAGTTCAAAGTTTTAAGTTTGATAATTTAAAAATGAGGTTATGAAAACAATTAAACGGATGCTATTAATTTATGGTTTCCTGGTTGTGTTGGCGTTTCCTGTAATTGCACAGGAAACATCGGCAAAGCATGAAACATTTGCTGAGGTAGATGAAATACCAAAATTCAAAGGTGGGCAAGAGGCTTTAATTCAATTTATACAAGCCAACATTGTTTACCCTGAAGAGGCAAAAAAGAATGGAGTTCAAGGTAAAGTTTTTGTTTCTTTTGTGATTGACGAATCTGGAGTTGTTTCCGACTCAAAAATTGAGCGAAGCATTAGTCCTGCTTTAGACAAAGAGGCACTTCGCGTAGTAAAGCAAATGACAGAATGGATTCCTGGAAAAAAAGATGGGAAACCGGTTAAAGTTAGCCTAACACTTCCCATTATGTTTGCATTGGATGCCAGCAACAAAAAAGAGCTGAAATAAGTAAAATGTTTTTAACTATTTTTTTAGTTAAGGGTATAATTTTTGTTGGATTAAATTCAAGTTTCAAATTCTAAAGTTTTTTAGATGAAAGAATTAACCAAAGCCGAAGAACAAGTGATGCAACTCCTCTGGAAATTAGAGAAAGCATTTGTAAAAGACCTGATTGATGAAATGCCAGAACCCAAACCGGCATACAATACGGTTTCCACCATTATCAGAATTCTTGAAAAGAAAGGATTTGTGGGGCATAATGCTTACGGGAAAACACACGAGTATTTTCCGCTGGTTGCTCGGGATGAATACACCCGCTCCTTCATGAAAAACTTTATGCGTAACTATTTCAGTGGTTCGTTTAAAGAAATGGTTTCATTTTTTGCAAAAAAAGATAATATGAGCCTTTCTGATTTTGACGAATTAATGGATGATGTAAAACGTGATTTGGAAAACGAAAATCCGGAAGAAAATGAATAGCACAGTTAATTTTATCCTGGAGTCTGGAATCAGCCTTTCACTATTGGCAACCATCTATGTTGTTTTTCTCCGCAGGGAAACCTTTTTCCGCCTGAACAGGTTATTTCTACTTGGGTCGTTGTTTTTTTCCGTGCTGCTGCCATTTCTAAAATTCAGGATTTACGAACCTCAGCCGGTTATGTTATCAGAAGTAACTGTAACTCCTTACAGAAACCTGCTGGAAGCGGTAACTGTTTATGGACAGGATTTTTCTGTAACCATTGAGCAAACCATTCTTTCAGCAACTTTACTAATTTGGATTTATCTGGTTGGGGCATTCATTTTTCTTGCCATATTTTTTTACAGGGTAGTACAAATCATTTTCGTTATTGGAAAAAACGAAGTGCGGAAAACAGATCGCGTAAAGTTTGTATTTCTTAAAAAAGAATGTAGTCCGTTTTCGTTTTTAAATTATGTTTTTGTGAGCCAGCCGCTACAAAACAGTGATGGGTACAACCGAATGATTGAACATGAAATAGAACATATAAAACAAGGTCATTCATTTGATGTGCTTATTTTAGAAGTGCTCACTGCTTTTCAGTGGTTTAATCCGTTTATGTGGATGCTGCGACGAGCCATCCGCGAAAACCATGAGTTTTTGGCCGACCATGCCGTGCTTACGTCGGGTGTAAACCGTGGGTATTATAAAAAATTATTAATTAACCAGTTTGCCGGTGGGCAACTGGTGTTAACCAACAATTTCAATTATTCACTAATCAAAAACCGCATTAAAATGATGTCAAAAATAAAATCACCAAAAATTGCCCATGTAAAAATTATAATGGGTGTATTAACTGCAATAGCATTAATTATTGTATTTGCCTGCGAGCAAAAAGAATCGATGGAACTGGTTCCGGTTGAAGATGAAAATGTTGTAACCATAAAAGCCTCCAAATTAGAGGATGGAAAAATAAAAATTGATGGATCGGCAGATGATCTGGAAAAGTATAAAAGCATGTTTTCAGATTTAAAAGCATTTGAATTTATAACCGACAGTTTAGGAGACATTTATCTGATCAGGAAAAAAACGGTTCAGCCTAAATCTCTTGGAACCGATGAACCAATATTCTTCGTTGTGGAAGATATGCCCGAATTTCCGGGAGGTGAACTGGAACTGCGAAAATTCATCGCCAATAATATTGAATATCCGAAAGCAGCCCAGGAAAATGGCATTCAGGGCAAAGTTTACGTAACTTTTGTTGTTGACAAAAACGGGGAAATAGCCAATGCGAAAATTGCCCGGGGGGTTGATCCTACGCTCGATCAAGAAGCACTCAGGGTAGTAAACAGTTTACCCAAATGGATACCCGGAAAACAACGAGGACAGAAAGTAAATGTAAGTTACACAGTTCCCATTAACTTTGCTTTGCAGTAAACATGTTTTAAAATAATTCCTGCGAATTTGGAAATCTGAACCAATCAGGTAATTCCATATTCGCAGGAATGAAAATAAGTCAGGTTATGAAAATGGTATATTTTATGGCTTTCCTTTTAGCTTTTCAAGTGAGTTCCTTTTCGCAGGAAAAAATCGATTTGCTGATTGTGAATAAAAAATATGAAGAAGCACTTCAGCAAATTGATAAACGAATTGAAAAGCAACCCGATGGAAATCTGTATTTTAAGAAGGGTTTAGTGCTGAATTTCATGCAAAAATTCCAGGAAGCAGTTTCTGCATTTTCATTGGCACTTGAATTTGAACCTGAAAATAGTGATATTCTTGTTGAACTGGCTGATGCACTTTCAACACTTGGAAATTATTACGATGCCAATTCATTTTACGAAAAAGCAGTGGAGCTGCAGCCCTTAAATCTTTCTTTAAATGGAAAGCTTGGAAGAAACTACATTCAACTGAATAAATACCAAAAAGCTTACTCGGTTTTTGAAGGTATTTTCAGTAAGGATTCAACCAATACCTATTGGAATAAACAACTGGCTTTTTGTTCGTTTCAAACCGGGAAAAAAAAGCAGGCCATTTATTTGTATGAAAAGGGAATAATAATGAATCCGCGGGATTACTCTTCCTGGTTTAACTTAATTAGGCTTTACCAGCAAACTGAACAATTTGGCAAAGCTTTGGAAATTATTGAAAAAGGAACTGAGCTTTTTCCGGGAGAAGCAGCATTTTACCAGCAGCAGGCAAATCAGCTATTTAGTAATAAACAATACGATGGGGCGCGTGGGGCATACGAAAAATATTTTGAAGCAGGTGGCGATTCTTTGTATAAAGTTTTGCTAAATTATGGAATTAGTCTGTATTTCTCCAAAGATGAAAATAAAGCCATCGAAATGCTTGATATTTGTGCCGGCCAGGTTACCAACGACCCGTATGTGTATTTTTATTTAAGCCTTTCGTATAAAAAGCTTGCACAGTATGAACTTTCAGAAGCATACATGAATGCGGCCATCGAATCGGCAACACCGGCCTATTTACCTGAAATGTATCACCACCTTGGGCAAATTTTCGGACAACAACGCAAATTTGAAGAATCGGTAATTGCACTTAAAAAAGCAAACGAACTCGATCCGACCAATCACGAGGTTTTATTCGAGATTGCAACTACTTATGAAGAGTATAATTCAAATAAAACCATAGCGCTGAACTATTACACCATTTATTTGAAAGAAGCAGGCGAATCAGCACGGAATGTAAATTATGCACTCGACCGGATTCAAAAGATTAAGGAAGATTTGTTTTTTGAAGAATAATCCGTTAGTATTTTAAAACTATTTTATCCCGGTTTTTTCACGCACGAGATTGGCGAGTTGAATCCGGTTTTTTACCTGGGTTTTGGTGTAAATATGATGGGTGTGGTCTTTTACCGTTTGAAGTGTAATAAAT
>JAZBNQ010000244.1:0-31878 GCA_036350775.1 Mariniphaga sp. | reverse complement strand
ATATTCCGCTTTATAAAGATATTCTTGAAATAGAACGGCCTGACAACCTGCTCGACCAGATTTTTGCCGGAAAAAGTAAAGAAGAAAAATTAAGGGAAATTCAGCAACCGGAATCAGTTGAGGAGAAAAAGGGACTTTGGCAATCCATTAAAAGTATTTTCAAAAAGAAAAAGAAATAGTAACCAAATCATATTTTCTGATTACTACCTACAAAAAGCATCATATTCTTAATAAATGGAAAAGAAGAATAATTTATCGAATTAAAATTAAATCAAACTTTTCACTTTTTGCTTAAATCCATTGAACATTCTGAACGGTTTCTCTATCTTTATAAAAAAAGAACATGACTAAAAAATTACCAAAACTTATTCAAGACGATATGTGGCTGCAACCCTTTACAGATGTAATTATTAGTAGGATTGAAGCAGCCCGCATAAAAGAGAAAGAACTTACCGGAGACAAATCTATTTATGATTTTGCCAGCGGATATCTCTATTTTGGCCTGCATAAAACTGAGTATGGCTGGGTAATGCGTGAGTGGGCTCCAAATGCTACACAAATTTACCTGACAGGTTCGTTTAATAATTGGGAAAATCAAAAACAATATGCTTTTGAACCTCTTGAAAACGGTGTTTGGGAGCTCAAATTAAAGGATGAAAATTTGAAACATGGAGACCTGTATGCGCTTTCCATGCACTGGGCTGTAGATTACGGCAAACGGGTTCCAGCATGGGCGAACTATGTAATTCAGGATTCCGAAACCCATATTTTCAATGCACAGGTTTGGCATCCGGAAAATCTTTATCAATGGAAAAACAACGAATTTAAGGGGATAACCGAACCCCCCTTAATTTATGAAGCTCACATTGGCATGTCGGGTGAAGAAGGCCGTGTGCATACCTACAACGAATTCAGGGAGAACATGCTGCCCCGGATTAAAGCCAACGGGTACAATACGGTTCAACTCATGGCCATTCCCGAACACCCCTATTACGGAAGCTTTGGGTACCACGTTTCCAGTTATTTTGCACCTTCTTCGCGGTTTGGCACACCCGATGATTTGAAACATCTCATTGACGAAGCGCATGGAATGGGATTAGCCGTAATTATGGATATTGTACATTCTCATGCAGTAAAAAACGAAGTGGAGGGCATTGGCAGATATGACGGAACGCGTTACCAGTTTTTTCACGAGGGAGCAAAAGGTGAACACCCGGCCTGGGATTCATACTGCTTCAATTACGGGAAAAACGAGGTGCTTCATTTTTTACTTTCCAACATCAAATTCTGGCTTGAAGAATACCGGTTTGACGGATTTCGATTCGACGGCGTTACCAGCATGTTGTATTTCGACCATGGTCTGGAAAAAGCTTTCACGAATTATAACGACTATTTTAACGGGAATGTGGACACAGAAGCTACAACTTATCTCATTCTCGCCAATAAGTTAATGAAACAGATTAAACAGCATTCCATTTCCATTGCAGAAGATGTTAGCGGAATGCCTGGGTTGGCCGTTCCATTGGATTATGGAGGAATGGGTTTCGATTACCGTATGGCCATGGGAGTGCCTGACTATTGGATTAAACTGATTAAAGAAAAAAAAGATGACGATTGGGAAGTTGGTGATATTTTTTATAACCTCACTTCAAAAAGGTTGGATGAAAAAGTAGTGAGCTATGCCGAATCACACGACCAGGCGCTGGTGGGTGATAAAACCATCATCTTCAGGCTCATCGACAAGGAAATGTATTTCAGCATGCGCAAGGATCAGCCAAACCTGACGGTTGACAGGGGAATTGCGCTACACAAAATGATTCGGTTGATTACGGCAACTACTGCAGGAGGAGCCTACCTTAACTTTATGGGAAATGAATTTGGACATCCTGAATGGATTGACTTCCCACGCGAAGGAAACGGGTGGTCGTATAAACATTGCCGGAGAATATGGAGTATTTCAGAAGATCCGGAATTAAAATACCACTGGTTGTATGATTTTGATAAAGAAATGATCCGCTTCATTAGCGAACATAAACTGCTGACAATTCCTTCAGTAGATTTTGTGATGGAAAACAGACCAGACAAAGTTTTGGCATACCATCGCGGATTATTCCTGTTTGTATTCAATTTTAATCCCACCCAATCATTCACCAATTATGGCATTCCGCTTGGACCTGGAAAATACCAGGTTATTCTGAATACCGACTCGGGAAGGTTTGGCGGGCACGATCGTGTGGACGAAGATATTCCGTATTACACGTTACCCAGCGGCGGATTAACCAGCCAACATTACCTGAAACTTTATTTGCCTGCAAGAACAGGATTGGTTTTTAAAAAAATCGATTTTCCCAAAGTAAAGTGAAATGGGTTCGAAATTCCAGACAGAAGTACAAATTCCTGATTTTACCTGGCAAACAGGGTACCAAAAACATACGCTTTTTATGGGTTCCTGTTTTACTGAGAATATTGGCCAAAAAATGGACGTGTTAAAATATCCCGTGGATATTAATCCGTTTGGAATTTTATACAATCCGGTTTCGGTGGCAAACGGGCTTCGGTTTCTCCTTCAAAATAAAAAGTTTACAGACCTGGATTTAGTTCAACACAACGGACTGTGGCACAGTTTTTTTCATCACAGCCGGTTTTCGTTTCCTGATGTAAACGAAACTTTGACAAACATCAACAACCGGATTGAAAGCTCTGCTGAATTCCTGAAGAATGCTGCCTTTCTATTCATTACTTTTGGCACCGCCTGGGTTTACGAATACAAACAAACCGGGCAAACGGTTTCAAACTGTCATAAAATCCCCGATAAGGAATTCCGCCGCTTCCGTTTAACGCCTGGCGAAATTGTGGAAGAATTTCGGCAACTGCTTTCTGAAGTTTGGAAAATTAATCCCGAGATTAAAGTTGTTTTTACGGTAAGTCCAATCAGGCACTGGAAAGATGGCGCCATTGAAAACCAGCGAAGCAAAGCAACATTGCTGCTGGCCGCGGACCAGTTAATCAGGGGTTTTGGCGAAGAAAACTGTAATTATTTCCCTGCGTACGAGATTATGATGGATGAACTGCGCGATTACCGGTTTTATGAAGAAGATATGATTCATCTTTCCACCTCGGCAATAAACCATATTTGGGAGAAATTTCAACTGGCTTTAATTGATGAAAAGAGCAGAGGAATTTCAGAAAAAGTAAAAAATATTATTTCGGCTGTGAACCACAGGCCATTTAAAAAGTTTACTTCAGAACACCTTCATTTTTTAAACCAAAGTTTAGAGAAAGCTCAAAAGCTTGAAGAAAAATTTCCGTATCTTAATCTTAATTTTGAAAAGGACTTTTTTTTCAAACAGATAAATGAATTCGAATCAGAATAAAAAATAAAAATTGAAAATGAGTTACCTCAAATTTGACAAGGAACAACTAATTAACCTGGAATATTCGCTTTACCGTGAAATTTTGCGGTCAAACCGGGCAGGCTCTTATATCAGCACCACATTAAACGGCTGTAATACAAGAAAATACCATGGATTATTGGTTTGTCCAATCGGCAATTTCGGGGGTGAAAAACATGTTTTGCTTTCATCACTTGACGTTTCTATTGTTCAGGGCGAAGAAGAATTTATGCTTGGAATACACCAGTACAAAGGTGGCACTTATGAACCTAAAGGGCATATTTACATACGAAATATTGAGTACGATTATCTGCCCAAAATTACTTACAGAATTGGTAATGATTTACTTACAGTGGAAAGATTGCTGGTTGAAAAAAAAGAACAGGTTCTGATTCGGTACACCCTTGAAGATACAACAAAAAAAACGCTCCTCCGCTTTAAACCTTTTTTGGCTTTCAGAAACATACACAACCTAAGCAAAGCCAACTTGTTTGTAAACTCAAAATTTCGAACAGTGCCCAATGGAATCAGCACCAGACTTTACGATGGATACCCTGAGCTTTTTATGCAATTCAGCAAAAAAAATGAATTTATTCCGGTGCCAGACTGGTATTACAATATAGAATACCTAAAAGAACTTCACCGGGGTTACGATTATTTGGAAGATTTATTTGTACCGGGTTATTTCGAAATATATTTAGAACCGGGAGAATCTGTAATTTTTGCTGCCGGAACAGAAATCTCGGCTCCTGTTTCATTAAAACAACGTTTTACCCGAGAGCAAAAAAAACGCATCAGCCGCTACACTTTTCTGAGTTCATTAAAACATGCGGGCGAGCAGTTTATTTCAAAAAATAAAAACGAAACCAGCATTATTGCCGGATTTCCATGGTACGATAGTATAACACGTCAAACATTTATTTCGCTCCCCGGCCTGGCATTAGCTACCCATAAAAATTCACTCTTTACAGAGGTGCTGGGTACCTACAAAAAATACCTCAGCAAAGGCCTTTTCCCCGACAATATTCATAGCCGGCAGCCGGCTTACAATTCAGCCGATGCCTCGCTTTGGTTTATCTGGGCGGTGCAACAATTTGCCAAAACTCAGCGCTCTCCCAGGGGTGTTTGGCTGAATTACAGTAATGCTGTAAAAGAAATTCTGGAAGCTTACAGAAATTCAATACCTGAATTTATCCAATTTACCAAAGAAGGGCTGATTTATGCTGAGAAAGAAAATACCGCCCTCACATGGATGGATTCTTATGCCAACGGGAAACCGGTAGTTCAGCGAGCTGGGCTGGCAGTTGAAATAAACGCACTCTGGTACAATGCCATTGTTTTTACCCTGGAAATGGCGCGGATTTCAAACGATTTGAAATTTTTAAAAGAATGGGAAACAATGCCCAAAAAAATTGCACAGGCGTTTTTAAATACTTTTTGGCAACCAGGGCACGAACATCTTGCCGATGTGGTAAAGGACGGAGTGCCCGACTGGGCAGTTAGGCCAAATATGGTAATTGCTGCGGCAATGGATCATTCGCCCCTTTCAAAAGAACAGAAAAAACTTATTCTTAGTGAAAGTAAAAAAAGACTCTTAACTTCCCGCGGATTGCGTACTTTATCTCCGGACCACCTGCGATACAAAGGAGTGGTTGAAGGTGGGCCAAATCAGCGAGAGGCGGCCATTCACATGGGAGCAGCATGGCCCTGGCTGATGCAGTTTTTTGTTAAAGCTTACCTTGAAATTCACGGGAAAGGAGGATTGCCTTTTATCAGGCAAATACTTGAAACCTTTGAAGAAACGGTGACTGAACACTGTGTGGGAACCCTTTCTGAAATGTATAACGGAGACCCGCCACACAAGGCAAAAGGAGCTGTATCGCAGGCATGGAATGTGGCTGGAATTGTACATGCATTAAATGAAATGCATCATATTAAATGATAAATGTATTGGCTATGAAAGTATTGATGTTTGGATGGGAATTTCCTCCTCACATTTCCGGAGGGCTTGGTACAGCTTGCTTCGGACTTACCAAAGGACTGGCATCTTTAAAAAACATGGATGTACTTTTTATTGTACCCAAAGCGTTTGGCGACGAAGATCAGTCTGACATTCAACTTATTGGAGCCAATCAAATTCCGGTTGCACAAAAAAAATTTACTTTTAAAGAAACCGGAAAAAAAATGGATTATCTCGAAGTACAATCGCAAGTAATTCCTTATATGAATGAAGATGAATTCTGGAAATTAAAAAACAAGCCTCTTCCGCCAAAAGTAAGGTTTGTTAAAACCAACGAAGGATTAAAAATTAATTTTAGCGGAGGCTATGGAATCAACCTGATGGAAGAAATAAAAAACTATGCAGTTGTTGCCGAAATTATTGCCCGTAAGAATAACTTCAATCTGATTCATGCCCACGACTGGCTGGCCTATCCGGCAGGTATTGCCGCAAAAAAAGCTTCAGGAAAACCTTTGGTAATCCATGTACATGCCACTGATTTTGACCGAAGCGGGGGAAATGTAAATCCAACCGTTTACGCCATAGAACGCGAAGGAATGGAAATGGCCGACAAAATTATTGCTGTCAGCAATTTCACCCGGCAAACAATAATTGAGAAATACAACATTCCGCCAGAAAAAATTGTTACTGTTTATAACGCAGTTGAATCGGTAACCAAAGAATATAAATCCAATTTTAAAAAAGGGGTGAACGAAAAGCTGGTAACCTTTTTAGGGAGAATTACCATGCAAAAAGGACCTGAATATTTTATTGAAGCCGCTCATCTGGTTATAAAAAAAACAGATAATGTAAGGTTTGTAATGGCTGGCAGCGGCGATAAAATGAATGAAATGGTGGAACGGGTAGCCCAGTTGGGTATGGCCGACAAGTTTCATTTTACGGGATTTTTAAAAGGCGATGATGTTAACCAGATGTTTCAAATGACAGATGTGTTTGTTATGCCTTCTGTTTCAGAACCATTTGGAATTGTTCCGCTTGAGGCGATGCAGGCCGAAGTGCCTGTTATTATTTCAAACCAGTCTGGCGTTTCCGAAATATTGAACCATGCCATTAAGATTGATTTTTGGGATACTTATGCAATGGCCGATGCCATTTACGGTTTGATTACATACCCGGCACTTGCGGGGTTTCTGAAAAAATCGGGAAAAAAGGAAGTTGGCGGCCTCAAATGGCAACACTCAGCCAGGCGCGTGCAGGAAGTTTATGAAAGTGTGTTAAAATTTTAACCATGCGAAAATGGGACAAGGAATGAAATCAATATGTTTGTTTTTCCAGGTGCATCAACCATTCAGGCACCGCAGATACCGGTTTTTCGATATTGGCAACGACCACTATTATTACGACGATTATGCCAATGAAACCATCATGCGGAAAATTGCAGATAAAAGCTACCTGCCCACCAACAAACTTTTGTTGAAACTGCTGAAAAACCTGAACGGCAAATTTAAAGTTGCCTTTTCTATTACCGGCGTTGCACTGGAGCAATTTGAACTTTATGCCCCGGAAGTGATTGATTCATTCCGCGATCTGGCCAAAACAGGCCATGTGGAATTCCTTTCGGAAACCTATTCGCATTCGCTTTCATCATTAAAAAACAAGGCTATTTTTGAGGAACAGGTAAAACTGCACGATCAGAAAATTATTGATCTTTTTGGTCAGAAACCAAAAGTTTTCAGAAACACGGAAATGATTTATTCTGACGACATTGGAGCACAAATTTACCAGATGGGATACAAAGGCATTCTCACTGAAGGTGCCCGTCATATTCTGGGATGGAAAAGCCCCAATTTTTTGTATGTAAATGCACACAATCCGCGGCTGAAAGTGCTTATGCGCAACTTTAAACTTAGCGACGATATTTCGTTTCGTTTTTCGAATACCAACTGGACGCAATACCCGCTAACTGCTGAAAAATTTATTGGCTGGCTAAAAAAACTCGATCCGAAAGAAGAAGTGGTCAACCTGTTTTTAAGCTATGATTCGTTTGGTAATCGCCAGCCAAAAGAAAGCGGAATATTTAATTTTCTGGAACATTTTGTTCAACAAGTATTAAAAGAACAATTTCTGAAATTTTCTACTCCCTCTGAAATGATTGAGCAGCTTCAGCCTGTTTCGGTGGTAAGCGTCCCCCACCCCATTTCGTGGGCCGACGAAGAACGTGACCTTACAGCCTGGCTGGGCAACGAAATGCAAAAGGAAGCTTTTGAAAAACTTTACTCCGTTAGCCAGCGAATGGCCGTTTGCACAAATTCAGAACTTCAAAAAGACTGGAATTATCTTCAGGTGAGCGACCATTTCTACTACATGTCAACAAAATTCTTTTCCAGTGGCGAATCACACAGTTACGTTAATCCTTTCGATTCGCCTTATGAAGCATTTATAAATTACATGAATGTTTTAAGTGATTTTAAAATGAGGCTAAACGCAATTACTCCCGGAAATGAACAGGAACAAGAAGTATCAGAATTACACAAACTAATTGCATTAAAAGATCAGAAAATAAAAAAAATGGAAGCCGAGCTTCAAAGGATCCATAAGCTAAAACCACGCAAAAAACAAACCGGCAAAAAGAATTAGGAATAAGCATTTCCTGCATGTTATTTCCTTACCATTTCATACAAATTAATCTTTAATGTCAGGATAGTTGTAAATAGAAATTTTATTTTTGCACAACAATTTAAAGGGTATAAAATATAGTTTAAAACATGAAAACAGAAGACAAAAAAAATATGAATTGGCCTAATAACGAACATCCGGTCTGGAAAAAAATTATAGTTGAATCACATCTTCCCGATGCGTTAAATCCGTTGCGGGAACTATCCAAAAATTTATGGTGGGTATGGAATTCAAGAGCACGCGAACTGTTCAGTTCAATTGACAGGAAGTTGTGGGAAGAACATGCCCACAACCCGGTTGTATTGCTCGATGAGGTTAGCTACAAACGTTATCAGGAACTTGAAAACGACCAGGGTTTTATTTCTGAAATGCAACAGGTTTACAGTCAGTTCAGGCAGTACATGGAGGAAAGAAAAGAATTGGGATCGCCCCGGATTAATTATTTCAGCATGGAATATGGGTTGCACGATTCCCTTAAAATTTTTTCAGGAGGTTTGGGATTGCTGGCCGGCGATTACCTGAAAGAAGCCAGTGACATGAAAGTGAACCTCACTGCCGTGGGACTGCTTTACCGGTATGGGTATTTTAAGCAGGCCCTCAATCTGCATGGAGAACAAATGGCCCAGTACGAATTTCAGCATTTTTCCAAAATTCCCGTACACCCGGTGCTCGATGAGCAAGGAAACTGGATAAAGATTGAAGTTGAACTTCCAGGACGGACACTTTTTGCCCGCGTGTGGCAGGTTGATGTCGGTTCAGTTAAACTATTTTTGCTCGACGCCGATCTTCCGGAAAACCAGGAGCAAGATCGTTTTGTTACTCATCATCTTTATGGCGGGGACAATGAAAACCGGCTAAAACAAGAAATTCTTCTTGGAATTGGCGGAATAAAACTATTAAATAAACTGGGATATTCTTCTGAAATTTACCACTGCAACGAAGGCCACGCAGCTTTTATCGGGCTCGAGCGCCTTTCGAACATTATGGAAAAACATGGATTGAATTTTTCAGAGGCAAAAGAAGTTGTTCGTGCATCAACCGTTTTTACCACGCACACGCCTGTTCCCGCCGGGCATGACTCGTTCCACAACGACTTGTTTAAATATTACATGGAGTCTTTTTCCAAAAAAATTGGGCTCCAGTGGAATGACTTTGAACGACTTGGTAAAGCCGATGCACATGAAGACCACTTCAATATGAGTTACCTGGCTGCGAATCTTTCGCAGGGAATAAATGGGGTGAGCAAGTTACACGGTGATGTAAGCAAAACCGTTTTAAAAGCCCTTTACCAGGGTTACCTCGAAGAAGAACTTGAAATTGGATATGTAACAAATGGTGTGCATTACTCCTCATGGGCCGCCCCTGAGTGGAAAAATATTTACAAAGAATATTTTGGTGAAGATTTTCCAAATAACCAGCTCGATTTTAGTGTTTGGGGGCGTATTTACGACGTTCCCGATGAAAAAATCTGGGAACTCAGGAAAGCATTACGTTTAAAACTTATTAATTACATAAAAGAGCGCTTTTCTGATAACTGGATTAAACGAAATGAAAATCCGAAACTTATTTCAGAAGTGATGGGCAAACTGAATCCAAACGCACTAACTATTGGTTTTGCCCGGCGTTTTGCCACATACAAACGTGGTTACCTGCTTTTCAGAGACCTCGATCGGTTATCCAAAATTGTAAATAATCCGGAGAAACCGGTACATTTTATTTTTGCCGGGAAAGCCCACCCTGCAGACAAAGCAGGACAAGATTTAATTAAACATATTGTAGAAATTTCCAAACTTCCTGAATTCAGAGGTAAAATTCTTTTCGTTCAGAATTACGATATAAATCTGGCCAAAATGCTGCTTCAGGGAGTAGATGTTTGGCTTAATACACCAACACGACCATTGGAAGCCTCCGGCACTAGCGGAATGAAGGGTGCAATGAACGGAACTATTCACTTTTCTGTACTCGACGGCTGGTGGGTGGAAGGATACCGAAAAGATGCAGGCTGGGCATTGCCGGCTGAACGCACTTACGATGTGCAGGATTTTCAGGATGAACTGGATGCCGAAACCATATACAATATTCTGGAAGAGGAAATTGTAAAAACTTTTTACAAAAGGAATAAGGACGATATACCTTTGGAATGGGTAGAAAAAATAAAAAACAACATAGCAAAGGTAGCTCCTCATTTTACTACTGGCAGAATGATGCAGGATTACCACGATAAGTATTATTTGCCGCAACTTGACCGCAGCAGGAATATAGTCAAAGATGATTTTAAATGGGCGAAAGAACTGGCAGCATGGAAAAATCGAATAAGTTCGGTCTGGGATCAGGTTAAAGTTCTGAAAAAAGATGTTTCGGACGGAGCGAATAATCTGATGAAAATAGGACAGGAATATCCGGTTAGGGTTGAAGTGGAACTTAAAGATCTCTCCTGTAACGATGTAGGACTTGAGTTGATTATTGCCGAAAATGGGAATAGGGAGACACCTGCTATAGTTGAAACTTTGGATTTTGAAGCTGAGAAGTGTGATGGCTCTGTTTGTTGCTTTAAATTGAATTACCGGCCTGTTCATCCCGGTTCGTTCAATTACGGATTCAGGCTTTATCCGAAAAATGCCGGATTCCCGCACAGACAAGATTTCAGGTATGTGAAATGGTTGTAAAAATTCAATAAAATGAGCAAAAACATTCTGGGAAAAAAGATTAAAGAATACCGCGAATTCAGACAAATTTCAAGAGAAGACCTTGCACTGAAAGCCAACCTTGATGCAGAACAACTTGAAAAAATTGAAATAAAGGGGGTGATGCCTTCTTTGGGTCACCTTATTAAAATTTCGAGAGCACTTGGGGTACGGATTGGCACTTTTCTCGACGACCAGGATCAGGTTGGGCCTGCAATTGTTAGAGCAGGCCAAGAAAAATCGAGTGTTAGTTTTTCAACAAAAGACGAATCAACCCGGGAACACCTCAATTTTTTTTCGCTGGCACAAGATAAAGCCGGACGGCACATGGAACCGTTTATTGTTGAAATTGAACCATCGAAAGATTCAGATTACAAATTATCATCGCACGAGGGAGAAGAATTTATCTATGTATTGGAAGGAAGCATTGAAGTAAATTATGGTAAAGATGTTTTTCAGATAAATAAGGGAGATACCATTTATCTCGATTCGGTTGTAGCACACAATGTTCATGCTGCAAATAATCAATCGGCAAAAATTCTTGCTGTTGTATATACGCCGTTCTAATTTATTTAACCAAAAAATCTTTTGAACTTACAACTTCATGCAACTATTAGATTATACGCTGGGTGAAATACTTGAAAAATGGGCCTTTGAAACTCCTGAAAAGGAATTTATGGTTTACCCGGATCGAAACCTGCGCTTCACCTATGCACAGTTTAACAAGCGGGTAGATAATTTGGCAAAAGGGTTATTGTACATTGGCGTAAAGCCCGGCGACAAGGTTGGAATCTGGGCTAAAAATGTTCCCGACTGGACTACATTCATGTTTGCTACAGCAAAAATCGGTGCCATTCTGGTTACCATCAATACAAGTTATAAACTTTCAGAGCTTGAATATTTGCTAAAAAATGCCGATGTAAATACACTTTGCCTTGCTGATGGTTATCGCGACAGCGATTTTGTAAAAATGATTTTCGACCTCGTTCCAGAATTGAAGGAACAAGCCCGTGGAGAGCTGAAAAGTGAAAAATTTCCTGAATTAAAAAATATAGTTTTTATTGGTCAGGAAAAACACCGCGGAATGTTCAACACTGCCGAACTCATTCTATTGGGAAACCATGTTGACGACATTGAACTGGAAAGCATAAAAGAAACTATAAAATGCCACGACGTGGTGAATATGCAATACACGTCCGGAACAACTGGTTTTCCAAAAGGCGTAATGCTTACCCACCACAACATTTTAAACAACGGGTTTGCAACCGGGCAGTGTATGAAATATACTTCAGACGAGCGCTTGCTGGTTTGCGTGCCTATGTTTCACTGTTTTGGCTGTGTGCTGGCACTTTGTGCCATTATTACACACGGTGCCACCATGGTTTTTAACGAAGAATTTGATCCTCTCATGGTCCTGGCATCGGTTCAAAAAGAAAAATGCACGGCACTATATGGTGTTCCAACCATGTTTATTGCCGAGCTAAACCACCCGATGTTCGATATGTTTAATCTAAGTTCCCTCCGAACGGGAATTATGGCCGGTGCACTTTGTCCCATCGAAACCATGAAACAGGTGATGACTAAAATGTACATGAAAGATGTAATCATTGTTTACGGATTAACAGAATCATCTCCCGGAATGACGGCAACCCGCACACACAACTCACCCGAGATTCGTTCAACAACAGTTGGATTCGAATTTCCAAACGTGGAAGTGAAAATTGTTGACCCGGAAACCGGTGAGGATTGCCCGGCAGGTGTTCAGGGTGAAATTTGCTGCCGTGGCTACAATGTAATGAAAGGATATTACAAAAACCCGGAAGCAACAAAAAAAGTAATTGATGAGGAGGGCTGGCTGCATTCAGGCGACCTGGCCATTAAAACCAAAGATGGTTTTTACAAAATTACCGGGCGCATAAAAGATATGATAATTCGTGGAGGTGAAAACATTTACCCACGAGAAATTGAGAACTTCCTTTACCAGTTTCCACAAATTGAAACCGTTGAAGTTGCGGGTGTTCCAAGCTCAAAATACGGGGAACAGGTTGGTGCTTTCATTAGGCTTAAAGAAGGCCAAAGTATTACCGAAGAAGAGATCAGGGATTTTTGCCGCGGACGAATTGCCAGGTTCAAAATCCCGAAATATATCTTTTTTGTAAAAGAATTTCCAATGACCGCCAGTGGAAAAATTCAGAAATATAAGCTGAGCGAACAAAGTGTGGAAATGTGTAAAGCAAAAGGAATTGAAATAATATAAAACCAATTTTTTACCAATGATAAAATACAAACGCATTTTACTGAAGCTGAGTGGAGAATCGTTAATGGGCGACCAGAATTACGGAATTGATAATAACCGCCTGAACGAATATGCAGAACAAATTGCTGAACTCGCCAACTTGGGCGTTCAAATTGGAATCGTAATTGGTGGCGGTAACATTTTCAGGGGGTTAAGCGGTACCAGTAAAGGTTTTGACCGTGTAAAAGGTGACCAAATGGGAATGCTGGGCACTGTAATTAACAGCCTGGCACTTAGCTCAGCGTTAAAAGCAAAAGGAATAACCGGCAGGGTTTTTACAGCTATAAGGATGGAACCCGTTGGAGAATATTACGCTAAAGAAAAAGCCATTGCAGCACTTGAAAACGGCGAAATAGCCATCATTTCAGCCGGAACTGGAAATCCGTTTTTTACCACCGACACTGCCAGCGCATTACGTGCCGTGGAAATTGAAGCAGAAATAATGTTTAAAGGCACCCGGGTTGATGGAATTTACACGGCAGATCCGGAAAAAGATTCTGAAGCAAAAAAATTTGAAAAAATTAGTTTTGATGAAATTTACAACCGGAATTTACGCATAATGGATCTTACTGCAACCACTTTGTGCAAAGAAAACAACCTGCCCGTTTTGGTTTTTAACATGGATAAAAAAGGTAATCTGAAGAAAGCAATTACTGGTGAAAATATTGGAACTATTGTTTATTAACGACATTTTTTGCAGGCAGCAGAACAAAATAAATTAAAAAATTTTCGTGTAAATATTTTTTTTCTATATTTGCTATTAATCCAAAGTTGGAAATACATTGCTTGACCAATGCAAGAAGAAGTAGATTTTATTATTGACCATTGTAAGGAAAAAATGCGGGATGCCATAAAGCATCTCGAAAAAGAACTGATTCATATCAGGGCAGGAAAAGCTTCACCTGCAATGCTTGATAGTATTCAGGTTGAGTACTACGGTTCACTTACTCCACTCAACCAGGTTTCCAACGTAAGTACACCCGATGCACGAACCATTGCCATTCAACCCTGGGAAAAAAATTTGATTCCTGTTATAGAAAAAGCTATATTAGCAGCGAATTTAGGATTCAATCCTGATAACAACGGTGAAATTATACGTATTAATATACCGGCATTAACCGAAGAAAGAAGGAAACAACTGGTTAAACAAGCCGGACAGGAGGGTGAAACAGCAAAAGTAAGCATACGCGCAGCGAGAAAAGAAGCAAACGAAAGTTTGAAAAAATTACTGAAGGAAGGTTTGTCGGAGGACATCGAAAAAGATGCGGAGCAAGAAGTTCAAACGCTTACTGATGAATTTGGAAAAAAAGTAGACACTTTAGTGGAAGCTAAAGAAAAAGATATTATGACGATTTAATTGTTTCTAGTTTTCTGTTTTCTGAACATTGTTTAATTGTTTTCATGGCTTTGAGGCAGCTTGTAGAAGCTGCCTTTTTTTTGTCCACTTTATACCTCCAATTTTCAAGACAAAAAAACCCACCCAATGGGCAGGTTTTCAGAAGCTAACGATAACTCGCTATTTTTTCTTCTTTTTCTTCATGACCAGATACCCCAAAGCTGCAATTACAATAACTACAACCACAATTATAATTACCGTATTGCCCGAACCCGAACTTTGTGTCCCTTCGGCAAGCAGGTCCTGTTCCATGTAAGAACTGTCCTGAACACCGAGGTTATCAATGTAGGTTCCTTCATCCTGCGCCATCAGCAGGTACGGAAAACTCAAAATACCGGCAACAATTGTTGCAATCAATCTTTTCAATGTTTTCATCTCTAATCAAAATTAAGGTTATACTTTTTTAATTTATTTTCGCTTTTACATCTTCCAACAGCTTTTCAGCCGGAAGATACCTTGGATTAATTTCAAGCAATTCATTCAATTTAGCGAGCGATTCGTTATACTTTTCAATGCTGTAAAAATAGGTTGCTTCCATTAAAAATAACGGTTCAAAATAAGGATGTATTTCCTTTCCTTTTTTTAAACATTCCTCAAAACCGAAAAAGTCGCCGATTTCCAGTTTTGCTTTCGCCAAATTTACAAACAACCAAACATTTTTCGGCTCTTGTTCAATCGCAATTTCGAGCAAATTAATTCCTTCCTGTAAATTTCCTTTTTTAATTTCAGAAATTCCCTGATAATCTGTTTTATCTGTTCGTTTTATCAGCACAGCAACCGGATTTCCATGGTGATAATAGGTTTTTAAAATTCCGGAAGGTGTCCAGTTATTATTAAGTAGAAACGGATGCAGGTAATTCAAGCCAAAAATTCCGTAGTCCCAATCCATTGAACTACGCTCCAAAAACCGGGTATATTCATATCTGACGTTGGAATACTCTTCGAAGTAATTCGATAAATTGCAATTCATTGCTACCGTAATTTTCTTTTCGCCAACCAAATCTATTAATTCATCAGCGGGGGCCTTTATTGCATGAAAATAATAATCATATTCGTATTCTCCCCAGGCATTTTTATTTCCTCCAACAAACGAATTAAAATACACATAATCAACAGGGAATGTAGTTGCCTGGTGTTTTAATGGCAAAACAAGTAAAAGAAAAAAAAAGGCATAGCCTGCATTCGAAATTTTTCTGTTTTTCAGCTCCACCAATTTGAGCAACCTGAATATTCCAATTACTGAAAAAATTGCAGCCAGAGGCATAATAAACAGCATTTGTCTGACTCCGCTATACAAATTGGAGCCAATTGCAATTACATAAATAATAGGAAAAACAAAGGCAAACAAAATAAAACCTTCAGTAAGTAATTGCTGCAATCCTTCTCTTTTAGAAAAAACATTTCTGAAAAAAAAATAAAAATAAATTACAAAGCCTGCCAAAATAACCACAGGTGTTGAAATGAGAATCCATTTAGGCAAATAATACCAGGGCAATTGGGTACTCCACAATAGATTTCCTTCAAAAACCTGGCGAATACTCACTTTGTAATGCTCCATTATTCCAAGGCTTTCAATAGGATGAACCAAAACATTTTGCAAGGCATAGGGCCAGAACAGCAATCCGGCAAAATAACCAATCAGCAGAATTACTGCCCCCTGGCCCAACAACCTTACAAAAACGGGTTTAGTTGAAACTATTTGTTTCAGGTAAAAAGGCTTCAAAACAAAATATATAATGATACTCATTCCCAAATAGGCGAAGAGTATAAATCCACCTGCCCTCACAGAAACGGTAAAAGCAATTGCCAGTCCAAGCAAAACGGTTGTTTTCCATGTTGGCTGGGGAAGTTCTTTCAAAAACCGGATGATCAGGTACAAACCTGACATGTAACCGGTTGCAAACGGAATATCTTTCAGATTTCCAAATGCCTGACCGGCCAGCCGGGGCATAAATACCAAAGCCATTAAAGTAAAAACTGCAACAAGCCAGGAACCAGATATTTTTTGGGCAAGCAATCCCGTAAATAGTATCAGAAACCAGAAAAAGACGGCACCTGTAAAATGTCTTGTTAAAAATTCATTTTCTATATTGAAAACACGGTTAACAAGGGCTGTAAAATTATCGACTGATTGTCCGTAATATTTTAAGTTGGTTTGTGGCGTATTAAGGGAACTTTCATCGGCGCCAAAAGTGAAATACCAGTTTACTACTTTTTTTGCATGAGGGTAATGCAATTGTTCGTCAACATTAACTGCTGCACTTGGAGCTAAAAATGCCAGTACTATTGCTAATAAAATCATCAGTGCCACAAAGGCATTCTTTGCAGTTAATATGTGAACTGCGCTATTCATAAACTTGCTGAACAAAATAAAGTGGGCGGTTTTGCACTTCTTTAAAAATGCGGTAAACATACTCACCAATTAATCCTAAAAATGTGAGTTGAACCGAACCAAAAAAACTGATAGCCAAAAACATGGAAGACCAGCCAATTGGTGCCAGTCCCAAAGCTTTGGAAGCAAAAGTGTAAACAATTGCTCCCAAAAAAATTAATACGCCCAGTAATCCGAGGTAAAGACAGAATATAATGGGCCATTTCGAAAATGAATAGATTGCATCTGCGGCGAGAGAAAATAGCTTCCGCCGGCTCATTTTGGCCTCGCCTTCAGTTCTGTCTGGCCGGTCGTACAAAATAAATTCGTGTTTGAAACCAATAAAATTGCGAATACCCGGGAGATATCTGTTACGCTCAGAAAACCTGAGCATGGCCTGGTGTGCCTTTTTATTGAGAATACAAAAATTGCCCGTTTGTGCTACCTGCTGCCCTCCTGTAAGACGGTCGAAAATGCGATGAAAAATATTGATGTAAATTCTTTTTGAGAACTTTTCATTGCGAGCCTCGCGCACTGCCGAGACGATGTCAGCACCTGATGCTTTTATTTTTTCATAAAGAACAGGCACAAGGTCTGGCGGATCCTGAAAATCGCCGTCCATAATGACCACATACTCGCCTTTGGCATAATCGATTCCAGCCGTCATAGCCGGCTGAAGCCCATAATTTCTTGAAAGGGAAACAATTTTAAGCTGAATATTTTTCTCACGAAATTTCAGCAGCTTTTTTAAGGTTGAATCGGTACTGCCATCGTCAACGCAAACAACTTCAAACTCTTCCCCGGTTTTTTCCAAAGCCTCCCAGAGTTCAGAAAGCAACCGTTTTACCAACAGTTCTTCATTAAATAATGGAATGACGACCGAGATCATAATTTTTAGTTTAAGATTTATGTTGCGTTCCAGGCAAAGGAACAGGAAATTCCATGTTCACAGGGCCCATTTCATATTTCTCAGGACCAAGGCGTTCGGTTGAGTTCATCATGTCTTCCCATGTAACTTTCTGCCCGGTATAAGCAGCCGTTCTGGCCATAATTGCGGTGAGCGTGGAAACAGCAGTCCGTTCTGCTTCTACTACCGGTTTGTTGGTCCGAATAGCTGTTACCAAATCGATATGTTCCTGAACGTAAGGCGAAACTTCCACAATTCCGGTGGATTTACCATCTCTGTTCTTCGGATACTCGTATTGCCATTTAATGGTTCCATCAGGATAGTAAATGGTATTTTTGCAGTTTGTGTAACCTTCGGTTCCCATCACCAGCTCTCCCAAAGTGTTTGCACATCCATCAATCTGGCGCGACATGCTATGCGAAAAAACACCGTTCCCAAATTCAAAGTCAATGCTGAAAAAATCATATTGATCGCCGGTAAGCCTGCGGACCCTGCTGCCAAAACCTATGGCACTTTCAGGATGTTTACCAACAAACCAGTTTACAATATCTATATTGTGTACGTGAGTATCAAGAATGTGGTCTCCACAAAGCCAGCAGAAATTGTTCCAGTTCCTGAGCATATATTCCATGTCGCTCCACCCTTCTTCGCGGGTGCGAAACCAAACATGGGATTGCAGCCACCAGGCTTTTGCTGATGTTATTTCTCCGATAGATCCTGATGCAACCTGTCTGTAGGTTTCCAGATAATCGCGCTGGTGCCGGCGTTGAGTTCCTGTTACAACAGACAGCCCCATATTTTCAGCTTTTTTTGATGTTACAATTATTTGCCGCGCGCCCACTGCATCTACCGAAACAGGCTTCTCCATAAAAACATGTTTTTTTGCCTGAATGGCTGCGTCGAAATGTACCGGCCTAAAGTGTGGCGGGGTAGCTAAAATTACCACGTCCAAATCAACATCCAGTAACTTTTTATAGGAGTCGAAACCCCAAAAACAATTGGCTTTTGGTACTTCTACTTTTTGTTTTTCAAGTTTGGAATGACAGTCCCAAACCTTGTCCTCAAAAACATCAGCCAGGGCAACCAATTCCAAATCGTTTCCCGCAGCCAGAAAATTGAGCGCAGCACCCGTTCCACGATTTCCACAGCCAACCAATCCGGCACGCAGTTTCACCCCATCAGGGGCTTTGTCTAAAAGTGGAGGAAAGGTGTAATCAACCGGTTTACTTTTTTTGTTGCACGAATTCAGTGCACTTATTCCAGCCAGTCCGGCGGCACCAATAAGAGCCGATCTTTCCAGAAAATTCCTGCGCGAAAGTTGATTTTTTTCCATGGTATTTTAATTTTTGGTTGTTTCTGCATTCAATTCTTCCTGGTCGTATTCACAAATTACCCTGAACCCAACATGGTTACAGTCGGAATACCACCAAATACTTTTGGGTATTTGCGGATCAGTTTCCAGCCACTCTTTGGTTCGGGTAAAATCGCGCCGGGCAATTCTTAAATCCTTCGCCGTATTCTTAAATGAACCGCCTCTGATAACATGTTCCAGCCCCTCCCTTGGTCCGCGCGGATTTTTCACAATTCCCTGCGGGTATTTTCCATACACCTGCGGGTCGTAATAATCAAGACAAAACTCGGCAACATTGCCCAGCATATTTTTCAAACCAAAAGGATTGGGACTTACTTCAGACGGTGGCTGCGTGCGATATGGACTGTTTTCCTGATAAATAACATATGTGCTGATGACAGCAGTATCAGGGCCAAATAGTTTATTCCAAAGTCCGTCCCGTTCAAAATCTTTTGGTGATCCCTCAAAAAAGTAAGGCCCGGTTGTGCCACCTCGTGCAGCATATTCCCATTCGGCCTCGGTCGGAAGCCGGTATTTTTTACCCGTTACACTGCTTAGCCAGCGGCAATATGTTTCTGCAGCATGGTGTGTCATGGTAATTGCCGGGCGGGTACCCATTCCCCAACCCTGATCGGGAGCACCCCAAGGGGGAGTAGCGCCTGAAATACCATCAACCTCCTCATTAACCTCCGTATCAGCCTCTTTCCGTCCCTGCGAACTGGTTGCATTAAAAAATGCCAGGTATTCATTCCAGGTTACTTCTACTTCTGCCATCCAGAAATTTTTCACTTCTACATCACGAACTGGCCCTTCATCTGGCCGGCGGAAAGGCTCATCGGATGGACTTCCCATTTTAAATTGTCCTCCTTCAATGGCTTTCATTTTAAAAGAAACTGTTGTGCCTGGGATTTTCTCAGAGAAATCTTTAAAAGCAGTTACGGTTGCCGGTGAATCAAACAACTCTTCCGGAGAAACAACTGTTTGTTCCATGGTTAATGTTGGCTCTCCACGATAATGACCCACATTAAGGTGGCATTTCACGCACGAATTATTTTCAGGATCCCGAAGGTATTTCAAATGCGATTCAGCACCCAAAGCATCCAAAGTGGAAGGGAATAAATTGGTATGGCATTTTTTACATCCATCTTCGTAAACGAAACGTTTTGAAGCTTCAACTGTACGTTTGGCTTCCCAGTCTATTTCATCCATTTCTTTTGTCATGAAAACATACAAATCATGAAATCCGTGGTACGCTTTACGGGTTAAAAAATAGGCAGTTTGGTCTTCAGGTGGAAGGTGACAATCAACACATTTGGCTGATACACCGGTACGGTTACTGTTATGTGCCGAAAGCAAAAATGTGGCATCGGCATGAGGATGTGCATGGCAAGCTGCACAAAATTCATCTGTAGAAGTATATTCAATGGTTTTTTGGGAAAGTGCCAAAAATAATATTGCGGACAAACCGCCCACGATAAAAATTAAGTAATGTTTCCGACTAATTTTACCAGACATATTAACCGTATTTTCTTCAATAATACATTTCATCTATTATCTCGTTATTAACAATCAATGTATCTAATGCTTACCAGATTATTAATTTATAATTAATTTTTTAATTATTACACTGAATTTCATATAATTAAAAAAATCATAAAAAAATGAAAAATGACGAAAACTTTCCGGGAAAAGTTTATTTTTGAACTGAAAATAATTTGGAATTAAGGACTAAGGCATATTAATTTTTTATGAGAAACAAAGTAAAATTCCGTAACCTCCTTATTTTTCCCTGGATAATAGCCTTATTGTTTTTATCCGAAGAAACCTTTGCGAAAGAGTTTTCAGAAACTTCATTTTTAATTGCCAAAATTGATCCTTCCAACTTAAACAATCAAACTTTTTGGAATTTTTTGCAATCAAACAACAACTCAGGAATGCAACTCGATTTAAACGAAGAAAATGGTGAAATTACAATTACCGGCAGTCAAAATAATTTCAATGCTATTCTTGAGAAGATAAATCAATTCATAACAACTGATTCTGCGAAGGTAATTCCTGTTTTTATTCAGTTTAAAGGAGAAATGCAGGTTCTCGATTCAATCATCAGCCATTCGAAAATTGCACCACATATTTTCTACCTTCCCCGGGGAGAAGCCTGGCCAACTCTGGAGTACCTGATTCAGGCAGACCGGCGTGTTTTGTTTTTTGTTTCAGGAAATATTCAAAATCCGGGGCGAACGCTGCATTCTACTGACGATTATATCTTCCAAATATCTACAGACAGGGTAAATACAGGAATAAGCAGCAAAACCAATCTGGAGTTGTTTCTGGTTAATGATTTTCAAAATCTTCCGGTCAATACAATTGCCGGCAGTAATATTCAAAATCTGGTTCCTGATTATATAAATTTTTTACTCGAAAGCTGGACCCGTTACGGCAAAAAGCCAAATTTCATATTTGTTGGAGATGAAATTTTAAAATTCAGTTTTATTATTTCTCAATTAAATTCGTTTACCTGGATAACGGGCACTATAAGGGGGGCAGGCAAAACATTTGAAAAAGTGTATTGGAAAAATCCTGAAGTTTCGGTTACAGGAGGCAAGTTTAGTTTTCCTTACCGGGGGGGAGATGAATTGACGCTTACTCCTTTTGTGCCCGGTTACCGAATGACTCCCGAGCAGATTATTGTTACCGGCGAGATGGAAGTTCCTGAAAGTTATCAAATTATGGCAACCCCACTGCAACTTAGCCAGGGACTTACAGGCAGTTTTCATTTCGATGAAAAAATAGAGAATGAACTGTTCCCGGAAAAAATATATACTGGAGAAAATTTCTCCTTCATACAGGATATTGAACGGGGAACCGTTTTGCGTCTCCCTGAAAACTCGAACGTAAACCTTGGTTCTCCTGAAGTTTTCGGATTGCGGAACAGTAGTTTTACTGTCAGTTGTTTTGTAAAGTTTACCGAAATTCTTGAATTTGGAGACAATGCCGTTTTGGGAAATTATGAAAGCGAATACCGCCGCGGACTTCACCTGATTCTCAGGTCAGGGCATCCCTATTTCGGGCTTTGGGCGAACGATTACATTTCAGAAGAAAAACTGGAACCCAATATTTGGTATCACCTGGTTTGGCGGTACATTGTTGAAACGGGAGAGCAGGCCATATTCCTGAATGGAAGGAATATTGGCAGTTCCGACGGGCATCTTCCATTTTCAGGCACCGGCGATATTCATCTTGGAAGTGCACTTTCACAAGGTGCAAGTTTACGGGGGTATATCGACGATTTAAACTTTTGGAACCGTCCGTTGGGTTTAGAGGAAATTACCCGGCTGGCTTTAAATGAAGAAGTAAAAATGGTTGCAGGTTCCGATACAAACACCCGTTTTTTTAAGGATAAGGCAGTTAAAAGCGTATTTGCTTTTATTGCAGTTTTTTTTATTGCAGGATTTCTCTATTTCGTTTTTCGAAAAAAGAAAACTGTACTGAAAGGAAATTCAATTAGGGTTCCGGAAAAAAATGCAGCAAATCAGATTCGCCTTTTCGGAGGATTTAAAGCCATTGATAACCAAGGAAATGACATTACATCACTTTTTACACCCAAAGTGAAAGAGTTGTTTTTATTTATTCTTATTGCAACGTTAAAAAACCAAAACGGAGCCTCAGTTTCTGAAATTGATGATCAGCTTTGGAGTGGTCTTCCGGCAAAAAAAGTATCAAATAACCGGGCGGTAACTTTGAATAAACTGCGTAAAATATTGCATCGTTTTGATGGTGTTGAAATAGTAACTCAAAACGGGCATTTACTGGCAAAAATTGAAAAATCATTTTTTAGCGATTATGCAGAAGCTTACAAGCTTTGCCAGATTTCAGGCGGAATGGACAAAACACAACTGGAAGCCTTTTTCCATCTGGTAAAAAGTGGCCGGTTTTTAAAAGGTCTGGGTTGGAACTGGCTCGATGAAATCAGAGGATATACAGGAAATCAGGTAATTGACAATCTTTTAAAACTGGCGGTTTATTATAATAACACTAACGATTTACCCAAAATGGATGCTTTGGCTAAGCGAATACTGGAATACGACGATTTAAACGATGAAGCTACCTGGTTGCAGGTTTGGGTATTACGCCAAATGAATAATATTCATCAGGCTAAATTTCATTTTGAATCTTTCTGCTCAAAATATCAAAATACAATGGAAGAACCTTATCCGATGAATTTTGAACAATTCAATAATCATTTCTCTGATCTGCTTAGAATTAACGGTCTTAAATAAATATACCATGACTGAAAAACCATCTCTTGAATTTGATGCGGTTATTTTCGACCTCGACGGAGTAATTACCAAAACAGCGGTGACACATACTTCTGCCTGGAAAAAAATGTTCGATGAGTATTTGCACATGCGCGAAGAGAAATTTAATGAACCATTTAAAGAATTCACCAAAGCCGATTACCTAAATTATGTAGATGGCAAACCACGGTACAAGGGAGTGGCTTCTTTTTTGGAATCGCGCGGGATTGAACTGCCATGGGGCTCGCCTGACGATAGCACCGAAAGTGAAACCATTTCAGGTTTGGGAAACCGTAAAAACGAAACATTTAACGAAGTATTGAAACGTGAAGGTGCAGAAGTTTATTCATCAACAAAAAAATTACTTTTTGAGCTTAAAGATGCCGGCGTTAAGTTGGGCGTGGCTTCATCGAGTAAAAACTGTAAAGCGGTGCTGGAAGCGGTAAATTTACTTCACGTGTTTGGCACCCGCGTTGATGGTATTGTTTCTGCCGAATTAGGACTGAAAGGAAAACCGGAACCCGATATTTTCACAAAAGCCTGCGAAAACCTGGGAGTAAAACCCGAAAACTCCATTGTTGCAGAAGATGCTGTTTCTGGTGTGCAGGCAGGTTCCAAAGGTGGTTTTGGACTGACTCTTGGAATTGCAAGAGAAGGAAATGCAGAAGAACTTAAAAAAAACGGAGCCGATTATGTTGCCGCCGATTTGGCAGAGGTGAATGGAATTGACGGATTAAATGATCTGTTTATTCAGTTCAGCAAAAAGTAACATTAACCGGAAATTATTTCCTGAACACTTTTTTGCAAAAAATCGCGGGTGTAATAATCCTCATCCACAATTTCGCCGTTCCAGACTACAATGTCGAGATCGATGGTCCGCGGTCCGAATTTCGGCGCCGAACGATCGCGGCCCAACTGATCTTCAATATTTTTTAAAAACCGGTTTAATTCTTCCCTGCCCAAACCGGTTTTAATTTTTACAGCACCATTGGTAAATTCAGGCTGATTTTCAACACCAATAGGTTTGGTTTTCAGCATAGTGGAAACTTTCAGTATTTCCACCTCCTTGCCTAAAATTTCCAGCATGTTGGAAATATTTTCTTCTGCATTTATATTGGAACCGATGCTGATGATTATTATATTATTCATCCTGGTTTTTTTCCATTACAAGCGAAACTGATTCGGCAAACCGCAGGGCGTGAGGTTTGTCCACTTCAACCCTCGCCCATTTTGCTTTTTTATCTTCAAGAATGAGGTCGAGTATTTTTTGAGTAAGAACTTCCAGTAATTTGAACCTCCCGTCCTGAACAAGTGCAATCACTTTTTTGGTAATGGTTTTGTAATCCAGAATGTCCACCGGCTCATCGGCTTCAAGTGCCTGATGTGAAATTTCGGTTTCAATTTCAAAATTGATAACTACGTCCTGCTTGTTTACCAGTTCTTCAGGATTGAAACCAATGTAAGTGCGCAGCAACAGGTTTTTAACTTTTATTCGTGCCATATTGAATTGAGCTAATTAAGCGTTTTGACCAAGATTTTCACCACCATCTGCAAACAATAATTGCCCTGTGAGATGATCGTTTTCCAAAATAAAATCGAGACTGTTTAAAATTGGTTTCAAACCACCAGGTTTTTTCATGGGAATGTTTTCGGCCAGATTCCAAAGGTACTTTTCATCTTTATCTTCCGGAGGAAGCGTAACCCCAGGCGCAATGGCATTCACCCTGATTTCAGGGGCAAATTCCAGCGCTGCCATTTTTGTGAGTTCCCAAAGGCCTTTTTTTGAAAGTGAATACGCAGCAAAATTCGACTTGTTTTTGGTAATCCGGGTATCCACAAAATTGATGATATTGCCAAACTTGCAGTGATTTGCAAAATCCCTCATCAGCAAAAACGGGGCTTTCAGGTTAACGTCTATCTGGCTATCAAACAGTTTGGTATCTGTTTTTTTCAGGTAACCAGGATCGAAAACTGAAGCATTATTTACCAGCAAATTGAAAGCCCCAAATTCCGATAAAACGAGCGGAACCAATTTTTCCACCTCATTTCCTATAGACAGATTGGCTTTTACCCGTGCAAATTTTTGTTGAGGATATTTTTTCCGCAGAGCATTCTCCAGTTCTTCCGCCAGATTTTCCGAGGAATTAAAATGAATGATAATATTCCATCCTTTAGACGCCAGATGTTCAGCGAGCGATTTCCCCACCCTTTTCGATGCACCTGTTATTAATGCTGTTCTGTTCATACAAATATGTTTCTTTAAATCTACAAAATCTGTAAGAACAAAACACCATTCTCGGAAATTTGTTTCAGAATATGCCGGATAGCATTAAACAACAAATGTTATTTTGCGTAAGTATTCAGTTTGCTCAGGTATTTTCCGATGATATCGAATTCAAGGTTCACAACGGTTCCTTCTTTAAACGTATGGAAATTCGTTACTTCATAAGTAAACGGGATGATGGCCACCTGAAATGAATTTTCTTTTGAATTGACTACAGTAAGACTCACGCCGTTTACCGAAACCGAACCTTTTTCAACAGTCATGTAGCCTTGTTTGGCTTTTTCAATATCAAAATCGTATTCGAAAGTGTAATACCAGCTTCCATCGGCTTCTTCCACCTTGGTACATACTGCGGTTTGGTCCACGTGACCCTGCACAATGTGCCCGTCCAACCGGCCATTCATAACCATACTGCGTTCGAGATTTACTTTCGATCCCACTTCCAGCAGTCCCAGGTTCGATTTAAGCAATGTTTCTTTAATTGCCGTCACCTTGTAGGTTTTTGCCTCTTTATTAACCTCAACCACAGTTAAACAAACGCCATTGTGCGACAAGCTCTGGTCCACTTTCAGCTCACCGGCAAAGGAGCAGGTGAGTGTAAAATGCACATTCTCTTTCTCTTTTTCTATGGCAGTTACCGTTCCAAATTCTTCAATTATTCCTGAAAACATAAATAAGCCCCCTATTTTCCCCCAAAAGGGGAATAAAATTATTAGTTTTTAAATCCTCTTAATATCAATTCTATTTTCTAAGTTTTTGAAATATTGCATAAAGTTTTCTTAACCCAGTCATCTTACTCCTCTCCTTTGAAGAGGTCGGGAGAGGTTTTTCTATTTCAGACTCCATTCAAAACCATCATTGGTGTCTTTTATTTCCAAGCCAAACTCATTTAATTCGTTACGAATTTTATCGGCAGTAGCCCAGTCTTTGCGGGCTTTGGCTTCCATACGGAGGTTGAGTACCAAATCGATAATTTTATTCAAAATTTCATTGCTTCCATCCTGCGTTCCTGCAGCTTCCGGTTTTAATCCCAGAATTTCAAAAACAACCGTGTGGAAAAATGATTTCAACTCGTGCAAATCTGAATCGGTTATTTTTTCCTGGCCGGCTTTTATGGAATTAATCATCCGCGCACCATCAAATAAATGTGCAATGGCCACTGCGCTATTTAAATCGTCGTTAAGTGCGGCAAAGCATTTTTCTTTCAACCCGGCCACATCCAAAGTTGATTGTTCTGAAACCGGCAGTTTTTCCAATGTTCCCAACGCTGTGAAAAGCCGTTCCAATCCTTTTTCGGAGGCTTGCAGCGCTTGGTTTGAGAAATCGATGGTACTGCGGTAGTGTGCCTGCAAAATAAAAAACCGGATGGTCATGGGTGAATAAGCCTTTTCAAGCATCTTGTGTTTTCCTGTGAACAGTTCGTCAAGTGTGATGAAGTTGCCCAGTGAACGCGCCATTTTCTGGCCGCTGATGGTAATCATGTTGTTGTGCATCCAATAGCGCACTGCCTCTTTTCCCTTGCTTGCTGTGGATTGTGCAATTTCGCATTCGTGATGGGGGAAAGCTAAATCCATTCCACCACCGTGAATATCAAAAACTTCACCCAAATACTTCGTACTCATGGTTGAACATTCGAGGTGCCAGCCCGGGTAGCCGTCACTCCATTTCGAGGGCCAGCGCATAATATGCTCCGGTGTGGCTTTTTTCCACAATGCAAAATCGAACGGATTTTTCTTTTCATCCTGGCCTTCAAGTTGTCGGGTGTTGGTTTTTATGTCATCCAAATTCCGGCCTGAAAGTTTTCCGTAATGGTACTTTTCGTTGTATTTTTCCACATCGAAATAAACCGAACCATTTACTTCATATGCGTAGCCGTTTTTCAGAACTGAATCAATAAATTGTTGTTGCTCAATAATGTGACCCGATGCCCGGGGTTCGATATTTGGTGGTAAAACATTCAATTGTTGCATATTCCGGTGGAAGGTGTTCATGTATTTTTGTACCACTTCCATGGGCTCGAGTTGCTCAACTCTTGCTTTTTTCGAAATTTTATCTTCCCCTGTTTCCTCAGCTTCGTTTTCCAGGTGGCCTACATCAGTAATATTACGTACATAACGCACTTTGTAACCCAAAAATGTAAGATACCGGAAAAGCAAGTCGAATGTAATATTTGGACGGGCGTGCCCCAGATGCGAATCGCTGTAAACTGTAGGGCCGCAAACATACAAACCTACTTTGCCTTCAACCAGCGGTTTAAACAGTTCTTTTTTCCGTGTTAATGTATTGTAAATAACCAGTTGGTTCTTCATAACGGTTGAAAATTGTACCAGTTGCAAAGTTAAAATAAATTGGAGGAAAACCGGGGAAAAAATGCAGTCGGATGAGGCTTATTCCGGTTTGGTTAATGGTTCTTCGGCTATTTCATCGGAAACTGAAGTTTCATCTTCTGATACTTGTCCCACTTTATCAAGCGTATTAAACTGTTTCCTGTAAAACAAGAGAATGGAAAATATTCCAACAGTTATTGATGAATCGGCAATGTTAAAAACCGGGCGAAAGAAAATAAAATCGTTTCCACCCCAGAATGGCAGCCATTCAGGCAAAGTGGTTTGAATAATTGGGAAATAAAACATATCTACCACCCGCCCGTGCAAAAAAGTTTCATAACCGCCACCCTCGGGTAAAAAGTCAGCCACCTGTCCGTAACTGTGATTAAAAATCATTCCGTAAAACAGGCTATCAATAATATTTCCGATGGCGCCGGAAAAAATGAGCGCAATGCAGACCAAAAAACCAAAAGGAATTTCTTTGTGCCGGGTTAACCTGAAAAGGTACCAACCAATGGCAATTACAGCAATAATTCTGAATATACTCAAAAACATTTTTCCGTATTCGCCGGCAAATTCAAATCCGAAAGCCATTCCGTTATTCTCCACAAAATGAAGAATAAAAAAATCTTTAATAACCACAATCTCCTCCCCAAGCGAAAGATTTGTTTTAATCCAAACCTTCAGTACCTGGTCAACAATCAGCACCAAAAAAATTAGTATAAGTAACCTGCCTGTCCGATTCTTCATAACATGTTATAAAAAAACTCCCGGATATTTTCCTGATAAGAAAACTCCGGGAACATGTAAAAGTTTATTTTTTTATCCCAGGCTTCTTTTTGCATCGATGCATAACGTGGCGTGAGGAACAGCGCGCAAACGATCCTTGGAAATCAGCTTTCCGGTTTCGCGGCAAATCCCGTAGGTTTTGTTCTCAATTCGCACCAGGGCAGCCTGCAAATGCTGAATAAATTTCAACTGTCTTTGTGCCAGTTTACCTGCCTCTTCTTTCGAAAGTGTGGCAGCACCTTCTTCCAATACTTTAAAAGTGGGCGAGGTATCCTGTGTGTCGTTACCATCACCATGCGTAATGGAACTTCTGTACATGTCATAATCTTCCTGGGCTTTCTCAAGCTTTCTAAGTATGATTTGTTTAAATTCCATCAACTCTTCATCCGAATATCTGGTTTTTTCTCCCATAACAATAGGGTTTTAAATTATTTCCTACTCAAACTAATTTGGCCGAATTTAGTAAATTTTCATTACGTATTTTAGGCCGCATAACATATCCTATAACTGTTTTTCAGCAATTATTTTTACAGAAATATCCTTATCTATTTCCACCTCTTTGGCCTTTTCATCAGTTAATTCTTCAACCAACTGAAGGTCAACTGCCAAAGTTTGGGCGCAAATATAGTTTTTAAAATTAAATACTGCTTCGTTTATTTCACTGTGTTTCTCAATAATCAATTTAATTCGGTCAGTAACTTCAAAGCCACTCTCTTTCCGAAGATTCTGAATTTTATTGATGAATTCACGTGCATAACCTTCCTGTTTTAATTCTTCAGTAATATCAATATCGAGGGCAATTGTCATTTGTCCTTCGGTGGCTACTGTCCAGCCGGGAATGTCTTCTGTCAGAATTTCAACGTCATCTTTGGTGATGGCAATTTTCTGATCCCCGGCATCAATTTCCACCCTGCCTTCATTTTCCAGTTCTTCAATTTTATGCTGATCGAACTTTACGATTGCGCCGGCAATTTGTTTCATCAGCTTCCCATATTTGGGTCCCAGCGTTTTAAAGTTGGGTTTAATTTTCTTTTTAATAATGCCTTCGGTATCGGTTAAAAATTCAACCTCTTTCACATTCACTTCGGTTAAAATGATGTCTTTAACTGCCTCAAACTGTTCCCGGAAATGCGGGTTGAGCACCGGCACCATAATTTTGGCCAACGGTTGGCGGACTTTTAGTTTTTCCTTCCTTCGCAGGGCCAAAATCATGGAAGAAGCCTTTTGGGCAATACCCATTTTTTCTTCCAAATCAATGTCAATCAACTTTTCATAATAACCTGGAAAATCAGCCAGATGGACACTTTGATCAACTTCTTTGCCTGTAACTTTATTCAGATCAGAAAAAAGCAAATCGGCATAAAACGGGGCAATGGGAGCCATCAGTTTGGCTACAGTTTCCAGGCAAGTGTACAGGGTTTGGTAAGCCGAAATTTTATCGGTGGAATATTCGCCACCCCAGTATCTTTTTCGACTAAGTCGAACAAACCAGTTGCTCAGGTTTTCGGTAACGAATTCCGAAATGGCGCGGCCTGCACGAGTCGGCTCATAGCTTTCATAACTTTCACCCACGTCTTTTACCAGTGAGTTCAGCAGTGAAATAATCCAGCGGTCGAGTTCGGGTCGCTGTTCAACCGGAATCTCTTCCTCTGCAAACCTGAAATTATCCACATTGGCATACAGCGCAAAAAAGTTGTATGTGTTGTAAAGCGTTCCGAAAAATTTCCGTTTCATCTCCTCCACGCCTTCCACATCAAATTTCAGGTTATCCCAGGGTTGGGCATTGGTAATCAGGTACCAGCGCAACGGGTCAGAACCGTATTTTTCGATGGTGTCAAACGGATCAACTGCATTGCCTAAGCGTTTCGACATTTTGTTTCCGTTTTTGTCGAGCACCAGCCCGTTGGAAATGATGTTTTTGAAAGAAACCGAATCGCTGACCATGGTTGCAATGGCGTGCAGTGTAAAAAACCAGCCGCGGGTCTGATCAACTCCCTCTGCAATAAAATCAGCCGGGAACACTCCACGGCCTGAGGCCGGATTATATTTTTCCTGGTTTTCAAAAGGGTAGTGATGTTGTGCGTAAGGCATCGCACCCGAATCGAACCAAACGTCAATCAAATCAGGTTCGCGGAACATTTTTTTACCCGATGGCGAGACCAGCACCACATTGTCGATGTAAGGTTTATGCAGATCAATATTTTCGTAGTTTTCCTTTGAATTGTCTCCCGGATTAAATTTCTTATACGGATTTTTAGTCATAAATCCGGCTTCCATGGCTTTTTCAATTTCGGCCATCAGTTCTTCGGTTGAGCCGATGCAGATTTCTTCAGAACCGTCTTCTGTGCGCCAGATAGGAAGCGGCGTCCCCCAAAACCGCGAGCGGCTCAGGTTCCAGTCCACCAAATTTTCGAGCCAGTTGCCAAAACGCCCGGTTCCGGTTGATTGTGGTTTCCAGTTAATAGTATTGTTCAGTTCCACCATGCGTTTTTTTACCGAGGTGGTTTTAATAAACCACGAATCGAGCGGATAGTAGAGCACCGGTTTGTCCGTACGCCAGCAGTGGGGGTAGTTGTGCACGTGTTTTTCAATTTTGAACGCTTTGTTTTGCAGCTTCAGCATCACCGAAATATCCACATCTACGGTGGGATCGTCTTCAGTCAGTTTTTCGCTGTAATCGTTTTTCACAAAACGACCGGAGAAATCGTGGTATTTTTCAGTATTAACGTATTCCTCCACAAACGATTCGGCCATTTCCGAAATCAGGAAAAACCGTCCCTTTTTGTCAACAAGCGCCTGCGTTTTGCCATCGGTATCTTCCACTATCAGCGGCGAAATTCCGTTTTGTTTGGCCACGCGGTCGTCGTCGGCGCCAAAAGTCGGGGCAATGTGCACAATACCTGTTCCGTCTTCAATGGTTACAAAATCACCGGTAACTACTTCAAAAGCTTTTCCTTTTGGTTTTACCCACTCAACCAGTTGTTCATACTGCACACCAGCCAGTTCCTGGCCGGAATATTCACCCAAAATTTTATACGGAATATTCTTGTCACCTTGTTTGTATTCATCAAAGCCGGCATTTTCACTTTCAGCATTAAAATATACGTGCAGCAGGTCTTTGGCCAGAATCAATGTGACTGGAATTCCGGT
>JAZBNQ010000243.1:0-5802 GCA_036350775.1 Mariniphaga sp. | reverse complement strand
CTCCATTCTTCCAGCGAAAGCTCGGTAACCGGTTTGTTCCGGGCAACGGCAGCATTGTTTACCAGTCCGTCAATACGGGAAAAGGTTGCAGCCGAATTATTTATGGCCGATTTCACTTCATTTTCGTCGGAAACATCACAAGTGAAAAATGCAAGTTTTTCTGATTTTTCTTCTTCCCGGAATTCCCGGATAGCTTCGGCATCAATTTCAAAAACAGAAACGCTGAATCCTTCTTTCAGCAGGTGTTGGGTAACTATTTTCCCGATTCCCTGGGCGCCTCCTGTTACAATAATGTTTTTGGACATGTGGTAATTGTTAAATGGTTAAATTGAAAAATTGTTAAACTGTTCCAATTCCATGTTGCAAATTTAGGTTTTTCCCATGAGGAAAAGAAAATCCATTTTTTTTAACTGACCTGTTTTATTTTCTTTTTCAGCCCGAATGCTTTCACTATTTTCGCCCTTCATACTAATAATTGATTCTATGCGCAACTTGTTTTTTCTCTTGCTGATGCTTGTTTCGGCACAGATTTTTTCACAGCAAAAACAAATGACCCTCGAAGATGCAATTCTGGGTGCTTCTTCTTATTTGCGTCCCGAAACCATGGAAGGCCTTGCCTGGCAAAACGATGAGGTTTTTACGTTCATTGAAAACGATACCCTTTGGGCCGAACCTGCCAAAAGGGGAGATAAAAAACCTGTCACATCACGCGATGAACTGAATTCGATTTTTAATACTGGAGATGAGGCTGCTTTCCGGCGTTTTCCCGGTTACAGGTGGATTGGCGAAAAATTGCTTTTCATGCAGAACAGCGGCAATTACTTGGTATTTAATCCTGAATCAAAAAATACCGAATACGAAATCCAACTTCCGGGCGAAGCTGAAAATGCAGTGTTCAACCATCCGGGAAAATTTGTAGCATATACTTTAGAAAACGATTTGTTTGTAACCCTTTCAAACGGAAAAACCGTTCAGGTTACTTTCGATGGCGGCAACGGCATTGTAAACGGTAAAACCGTTCACCGCAGCGAATTTGGCATTTCAAACGGCATTTTTAATTCTCCCAATGGCAATTACATTGCTTTTTACAGGAAAGATGAAAGTATGGTTTCTGATTATCCACTGGTAGATTATATGCCACGCGTGGCTGAATACAATCCCGTAAAGTATCCCATGGCTGGAATGGACAGCGAACATGTTATGGTTGGCATTTTCGATATTTCTTCAGGTAATACAGTCTTTCTGAATACGGGCGGCGACCCGGAACATTACCTGACCAACCTGGCCTGGTCGCCTGATGAAAAACACATTTACCTGGCCGAACTGAACCGCGGGCAGGACCACATGCACCTGAACTGTTACGATGTGGTTTCGGGCGAAAAAGTGAAAACACTGTTCGAAGAAACTCACGATAAATATGTGGAGCCACTCAATTCCATTCAGTTTTCAAATGTAAATGAAAACGAATTTTTTTTGCTGAGCCGCAAAGATGGCTGGTTTCATGTGTATAAATATAACACTAACGGAGAACTGGTTCGGCAAATAACAAAAGGCGAATGGGAGGTTACCAATATTTTGGGATTCAGTGAAAAAGAGAAATACCTTTTTGTGGAGGCCACCAAAGAAAGCCCGCTGGAAAGGCACATTTACCGGGTTGATATAATATCGGGGAAAATGGAAAAACTAACGGAAACTGAAGGAGAGCACAGTGGAAAATTGAGTCCGGACGGGAGTTGGCTGATTGATGAATTTACTGCCACTGAAATTCCTTCGCAAACCGATTTGATTTCAGCCAATGGCAAAAACCGGCGGAACCTGCACGTTGCAGATAACCCGCTGGAAGATTATATTTTGGGAGAAAACAAACTGGTTCCCGTTTTATCGGCAGAAGGTAAAACTGAACTCACCGGGAGAATGATCTTGCCGGTTGATTTCGACCCGGCTAAAAAGTACCCGGTGATTGTTTATGTTTATGGCGGCCCACACTCCCAACTGGTTGATAAAAGCTGGCACAACGGCGCCCGCTGGTGGCAGTATTACATGGCTTCGCAAGGTTATATTGCGTTTACCATGGATAACCGGGGAACCAACAACCGGGGGCGCGATTTTGAAACCGCAGTTCACCGCCAACTGGGCGTTTTAGAAACCGAAGACCAGATGAAAGGGATCGAATACCTGAAATCTTTGCCTTTTGTTGACGCTGAACGAATTGGCGTGCATGGCTGGAGTTACGGCGGTTTTATGACGCTGAATCTGATGTTGCGGCATCCTGAAGTGTTTAAAGTGGGCGTGGCCGGCGGTCCGGTGGTTGACTGGAGCATGTACGAAATTATGTATGGCGAACGTTACATGGACCGGCCGCAGGAAAATCCCGGTGGGTACCGCAAAACCAATATGCTGAATCATGTTTCGAATTTGGAAGGAAAACTAATGCTGATTCACGGGGTGCAGGATGATGTGGTGGTGATGCAGCACAGCATGCAGTTTTTGCGGGAATGTGTTTTGCTGGGAAAACAAGTCGATTTTTTTGTGTATCCCACACATCCGCACAATGTGCGCGGAAAAGACCGGCTTCACCTGATGGAAAAGGTGAGCAGGTATTTTTTGGAAAATTTGTAAAGGAAACTACAGAAATCCTGTTTATCATTTTCAATATCAGAGAGAAAAAGAAATATCTCATCAAAAATTTCCTGCATTGGTTTCTAAATTCATAAATTTGAACATGAATTTAAAAAACCGATAAAATGAAAATGCTAAAAGTTTTTATGTCAGTTGCCTTGTTCATTTATATGTCAGGATGCGTTGTTTATTCCTTTTACCCGCTTTATGCCGAAAAAGACCTTTTTCCTAATTCCCTGTTATTTGGGCAATGGATAGACGAAGATGGTACTGAATGGAACTTTGAATATGACTACAAAGGCAAAAAGGTTCCTGAAAATATTGACAGTACATCGTATATTTTAACTCAAAAATACGAAGATGAGGAGATGAATGATTCATCGGAATTTTCTGTTCATGTTATAAAACTTGGAGAAATATATTTTCTTGATTTTTATCTGGAGAAATTTTCTGTCGAAGAATTTTTACTGAAAGATTTCCACATAATTCCGGTACATACTTTTGCAAAACTCACCGTGGAGCCGAATAAACTGGAAATCCACTGGTTTGATCAGACATGGCTGGAAGAATTGCTTGAAGAGAACAAGGCAGAAATACGACATGAAAATAACGGCAATTTTGTTCTGTTAACAGCTTCTCCGGACGAATTAAAACAATTTGTTCAAAAATATGCAACCAAGGAGGAAGCTTTTAAAGAAGGCCTGCACATCGTTTTAACGAGGAAATAAATGATTTGCCAGAAAGCAAAGGAATCGTTTCACTGATTTTTGTAAAGAAACTACCAGCAAGCGCAACCTGCAAAAATTGGTTGTTGAGTAAATTGAAAAAATAAATTACAGTATTTTCCCAATAAAAATGCCCAGGTAAGACCCAAAAGCAAAGCCAAGAATTCCGATGGTGAGCCCACTGATTATCACTTCCTTGTTTTTAATTGCCAGTGCAACCGCAGGCACAAATGGTGGTGAATAGGTGAGGGCGGTTATGGCAATAATAGTGGTATCGGTGTCCACTTTAAAAAGACGGGCCAGACCCACGTGAATAAACATGGAACCAAAAACGACCCACAATACATATAAAAACAATTCGAGAAATTCTATCTGAAACATATTACGCAAGTTGGCCATGGAAGAAAGAGCGAGGCAAAAAACGATGATAAAATACATACCCAGCGGAAAACTGATTTTCAAGTTGTTGATGGGTTTTACCAATGATGCCAGTAAACCTAAAGTAGTAATGGTAAGAATTATCCAGGTAACCTGTGATTCTTTTGGAACTAATAGGGAAATTCCACCTCCAATGGCAAAAATGATGATAGCAACCAGCAACGATTTTGCTATACCCGGTATGTTTTTTCTTTTGAATAAACCGTCGTAATTTTCCATATTGCTGTCCTCTTCTGCAATCTCTATCTGCATTGTGTTTTCCGCCTTTCTTATAAAATTGAATTTTGGCAGAAAGGTATTAAACAAACGCTGAGCTATTGTCATGAGAAAAAGTAAAGCCACCGAACCAATGATTAAATCGTATGTATGTGTAAGAATGAAAATATCCGGGCTTACGTTAAGTGCAGTCCCAATGGCCGCAAGGTTTGGTGTACCGCCTGTATAAACTCCAACAAGCATTCCGGTAACTTTATTCGATTCAGTAATGTCTTGTGCGAAAAAATAATAACCGATAAATATGGCAATCAGCAGGGAAAACAATGCCAGTACCAGCGAAAGAATCGTACTTCGTGCATTTTTTAACCATTTTTTCAGGTTTAGCGAGAAAAGCAGTAGGGGTAAAGCAATCAGAATAGTATAGTTCATTACGGATTCCTGTACCTGGGCAATCATATTATAAGTAAGGTCAGATTCCAGAAAACCGGCTGTGTTTATAGCGTTAAGAAGTTCTTCTTTCGGAAGATAACTGCGTTTGCCTCCAAGTAAATTCATCAAACTTTCACTTGGCGTGGGTAAAATACCAATGTTTCCGATTATTAAGCCTATTGCATACGCCAAAACAACCGTACCTATTCGTTTTAAAATATCAGATATTTTGCATAAATAGATGAGAAGAACAGGAGTTAAAAGGTAGAACAAAATTAAGGTTAGTGTAATCCACATAACATTGGTTTTTACTTATTATAATCAAAATTACAAAAATAAGATTTTTCATTTTTTCATTTTATTCAAAAAAAAACAGGCCATTTTTTGTAAGTTGATGAAGTTGTGTGGGTTTATACACAAAAAGGCACAACTAAAATAGTTGTGCCTTTTTGAATATTTAATATATTTTTTCTAAAATTTAAAACCCAGGGTAAACATCACGTTATTTTTGACTGTATTGAATTCTGCCATTTCCGGCATCTGATAGAAATCAGTTGGTGGTTCCGGGTAAAGCAAATCAAAGTTGTTTTGTTTCGAATACCTGTAGGCAATATCGAAGAAAAATCCTCCGGTTCTGTAACCAAGACCAGCGGAGTAAACATTAAGCTTGGTATCGGCATTAGGCTGGTTTGCACTAAAAGCCTGTGCGTTATATGGAGAACCATAATTCTCAAATCCTGCACGCAGGCTGATGTTGCTGGTAGCCAGCAATTCTCCGCCAACCCGGAAACTTCCTACTCCTTTGTAAGCTTCGGCAATTTCGTTGTTTTCATCCACAAAATTGTAGCCGTCTCCGCCACGCCGTAAGCTTGCCGATCCATAATCGGCATATTCATAATCGACGCTAATCAAACCTTTTTTTGCAATAACCAAAGCGGCGCTCAGGGTGGCACGCAATGGTGTTTCCAAATCGTAATCGTAATCTGAATAAGGTGAGTCAGCTTCAAAATTGCCCATCACGCCTTCTTCGTCGGCTGCCTCTGAATACATGGATGTTTTAAAGAAATCGTGCAAATTGTAAAAAGTTGGTGTGTGCAACGATGCCCCCAGCCTGAGCTCATTTACTGGTTTGAAAATGATCCCGATTTTGCCGTTGTATCCAGTACCATTGGTTCTCAGGTAGCTGTCGAACTGCATTTCGTTAAAAAATTCACTGTTGTTTGGTGCATCCCATTCCAGTAATTCCGATGACTCTTTATAATAAACATCAACAATCCCGATGGATGCTCCCAAATACAGTTTATGATTGAAATTTAATCCGGCTGCAAAAGAATATTCATTTATGTAACCTTGCCTGGAAATGCTTTTTCGCTGG
>JAZBNQ010000242.1:0-6328 GCA_036350775.1 Mariniphaga sp. | reverse complement strand
TTCAGTTTTTATGTGTACAAAAAAGAACGTGATATCGCTGATTATGCCTTCAATAACAAAATCTTTTTCAATAATTTTTATGTGATCTCCAAGTTTTAACGGGTGGTTAAAAAACAGGATGAGCCCGGCTGTAATATTGGAAAGTAAAGACCATTGCGCCACAAATGCAATTCCGAGCACAGCCATGATAGACGAAATAAATACGGCCAGTTGCGATTGTTTAACTCCCCAAATAGCCGATACAAAAACAATGGCAATAATGGACAGCAAAAGATTAACTATGCGGATGGTCAGTTTTCTACGCTGCGCTGTAAATTTGAATTTTTTCAGAAAACTTTTTACCACACTTCGTGTAAAAAGGTGGGTAATAACCAGGGTTACCAGTACAATAGCTGTTTGGATTATTTTTATAGTTTGAATATCCATGTTCAATAATAATTTATTCAGGCGCAAAGTTACCACTGAAATTTTACATATTCATAAAATTAAACCCCATAATCTATCTACTCCTTCCAGCTTCCAACTTCGCGCTTCCCGCTTCCAACCTCTTCAAACCACTCCCGGCAAACTTATTCCGGTAATTTTCCGGTACAAATCGAGGGCAAAAATATCGGTCATTCCCGAAATAAAATCCACTGCCGACTGTATTTTATGATACAGATTTTCGCTTTGCGGCCGGTACTGTTCCGGAAGCAGCGACAGGATTTTTTTATTGTATTTATTTTCCGGGTGAACCACAGCACCAACAAATTCGTCCAGCAGGGTTCCAATAATTTTGAAGCCGGCAATTTCAATCTCAACAACGGTGCGGTGATTATAAACTTCTGAAAAGGAAACTTCTTTCACCAGGTTCATGGCTTCTGCCTTCCGGCTTTGCATCGAACCAATCAGGCTTTTATTAAAATTTCCGGCTAAAATAGCATCGTAATTTTCCTTAAAAATGTTTGTGCTTTCATGAATCAAACTACCAATAACGCCGGCCCGCAGGTAGCTGATTTGTTCATTTTTATCGGAAACCCGTTTCAATGTTTCTTCAATGCGTTGCAGTGCTTTTTTATCATTCTCAGGATCATAAAAATTCAGAAAAAGCTCTTTTACCCGCCCGTAACTCAATATGCCGAGTTTGCAGGCATCTTCCAAATCCATAATCTGGTAGCAAATATCGTCGGCAGCTTCAACCAGGTAAACAAGCGGGTAGCGGCGGAAAGAAAGATTTTCGTTTTCTGTTTCCGGAATTTGGATTTCGTTTGCAATTTTTCTGTAATCTTCTTTTTCCGTTTGAAAAAATCCGAACTTTTGTTTGGTTGCCAGCGGCGATTCAAAAGGGTATTTTACAATACTGGCCAGGGTGGGGTAGGTAAGCGCAAAACCTCCGGGCCGTTTTCCGTTGAACTGGTGGGTTAGAATCCGCAGGGCGTTTGCATTCCCATCGAACCGGACAAAGTCGCTCCATTCGGCTGCGGCAAGCTGGTTTTTGAACTCCCTTCCTGCACCATTCTGGAAAAAGTTGGAAATGGCCGATTCGCCCGAGTGGCCAAACGGCGGATTGCCCAAATCGTGAGCAAGGCAGGCTGCTGAAACAATGGTGCCAATTTCAGGGACAAGCGGATTTTCCGGGAATTCTTTCGAAACTTTTTCGGCCAGCAAATTTCCCAGCGAGCGCCCAACACTTGCAACTTCGAGACTGTGAGTAAGCCGGTTGTGCACAAAAATGTGCTCGGGCAGCGGAAAAACCTGTGTTTTGTTTTGCATTCTGCGAAATGGCGAAGAAAATATTATGCGGTCGTAATCGCGCTGAAACTGTGTTCGATCTTCAGGCCTGGCCGAGGATTTCCACTCTTCCATGCCCAGACGTTTTGTGGAAAGTAAGTGATTCCAGTTCATCTTTTAAAAATTAAAATTTTCAAACTCCAAGAAACAAATAATGACCAAATCGCAAAATTCAATTTTCGAAATAACATTTTCTGAAAAGTTTGGAATTTTGACAACTTAACCATTGGAGCTTATTTGTTATTTGTTTAATTGTTATTTGTTATTTTACAACGTGTACGTCGAATACTTTTTTACTTCTTTGGCCAGTTTGCGGGCTTTGTTACTTGTAATCTGGTCAAGTTTTTTCCAAAACATTTGGCTGTGGTCTTTAATTTCGGTGTGCACCAGTTCGTGCAGTAAAATGTAATCAATAAGTTCATCGGGCAGTTTCATCATTTGCAGGTTCAAACTGATATTATTTTTTGAGGAACAACTTCCCCAGTTGCGCTTGTTGTTGCGAATGGAAACTTTTTGGTAACGAAACCCGTGAATTGCAGCGAGTTCTTTTAAACGTGGAGGCAGCAGTTTTCGGGCTTCGTAACGATACACCTGGTTTAGAATATCCTCCAAAAACAGGCGGCCTGTTTCCGAGCCGAAATCAGGGGAATAAACTTTTACAACTTTTCCTATGATTTCAACATCTTCCGTTTTGCCGCTGCACAATTCAACACTATGCTGTTTGGTTTGAATAATTTCACCAACGGCATAAATTTTTCTTTGCGCCACCGCCTTATCCTGCTGTTTTCGAATCCATGCCTCATTTTGTGTCAAAAAAGAAAGTACTTCACGTTCTGAAACAAAAAAAGGAAAAGAAATCAGCACCGATTTGTCGGGCTTTACGCTAATTTTTATATTTTTCGAACGCCGGTTGCGAAAAAAAGTAACCGGACCTATGCTTTTAAAATGAACTACTTTGTTTGGCATTCGTTTAACTAAAAATAAAACCAAAGATACCACATTATGGAACAGAACAAAAACATGGAAGTATTCTCCAACCTGACCAAGCAAGTTACAATCGCTTCGGTAGAGGAAAAAGTATTACCGGGCAGCCTGGTTTTTGAAGCACTAAACCAATTCCCGGGCTATTATCATGAAACGCCAACAAGCCCAGTACCAATATACATTTATCTGGTTCTTGACAAACAATATCCGTTGGAAGAAGTTTTGCGGGCGACTCAAAATATTGAAAAAGAATACGATTGGAATTTTGATTCAGGGAAAGGTTATATGCTGATTGGCTCACAGTTGCTTAATGTTATTCGGTTAAGGCACCTTTCTGAAATCGATTTGGTTGTAAAAATTCAGGAGGCCTATCAAAACCAGGGTATTCATTTTTTAATGAATAAGAAATTGAAAGGAAAACTGGAAGCAGAAGTTAAAATTGTGAAATTTCTTAATCTTGTGAAATTGGAAGAGGGAATTTACATAGAAGAAAAAGATGAAAGCTTTGGCTATATTGAAATACCAAAATATCTAAAACCTGCTGCATTCTTAAAAGTTAGCATGGATGTAAAATACAACTGGAACGGGCATGAATTTGATGCTGCTTCCGGTTCATTTTTTAAGGATGGTAAACTGGTAGAGTTTGTGCGAATTTTTTCCAACAAAATTGATACGGATTATTTGATAAAAATTCGAAACTTGTTCCTCGAAAAAATAAGGTAGCAGTTTCCTTCGAAAATTAAATGATTTTTTTAATTTTGAGCCCTCGGTAAACAAAACCTGTTTGTTAACAAATTGGTTTTGTTGCCGTTATTTACCTTAACCAACGTTAAAAGACCATGGGAAAAAACAAAAAATTTCAGGTTTTAATTATTGCTATTTTGGGATTTGCATTAATAGCAGGTGCATTCTATTTTTCACAACTGTTTTTACCTGCAGCCATTAAACCAGCCAATTTTGTAACTGAAATTGCTGAAAAAGGTCCGGTATTACTTTCAGTGCATGCCACAGGTGTTGTTGATTCTGAGAGTGAAGTTTTAATTCTGAGTCCAGGCCCCGGAATAATTCAGAGTATTCTTGCAGAACCAGGCACACGTGTTAGAAAAGGGGAGATAATTCTGCAGTTAAATACCGAGGGAGTTACTGATGATATTGACCGGATAAAAGACCAACTTGAAGTAAGACGAAACAGCCTGGAACGTACCCGGTTGAATGCTCAAAGTACACGACTTGATTTGGAATATAACGAAGAAGTAAAAAAACTGAGAATTGCATCGCTGAAATCGCAATTGGCAGACCAACAGCAGTTGCTTGAAGTTGGAGGTATTTCTCCTGCAAGAATCGACCAAACCAAACAGGAAATTACACTTGCTGAAAAAGACCTCGAAACCCTGGTAGAGAAAAACTCAATTCGTTTAAAACAGCTCAAGGCCGAAGAGGAGGGACTTTTACTGCAAATAAGAATGCAGGAGAAAGAATTGGAAGAAAAGCAAGATTTGCTTCAAAAAATGAGTATCCGCGCGCCTTCTGCCGGCATTATTCTATCTATTTCAGGAAAAGCAGGCGAAAAGGTGAATACCGATAATCTGCTGGTTCGAATGTCGGATCTTACATCATTTAAAATAATTGGTTCGGTTGAAGAGCAATATGCAGTGCAGCTTAAAACAGGGAACAGGGTTTTGGTAAACCTGGGTGATGAACAACTTGAAGGAACTGTTGGCAACATTACACCTATGGTAGAAAATGAAAAAATTCAGTTTAATGTTCACCTGCATGAAAGCAGTCATCCAAAACTCATTGCAAACCAGCAGGTTGAGATACAAATAATTGTTAATTTTAAAGAAGAAGCACTTCGAATAAAAAAAATTGAAGAGTTTGAGACCGGACAAAAACACAGAATGTTTGTAATGGAAGGAGACAAGGCAGTCAAAAGAGAATTTACACTCGGAATTATCGGAAATGAATATTGTGAAGTTCTTTCAGGGCTCAGCGAAGGAGATGCAGTAATTGTGGAAGGACTAAATGCATTCAGGCAAGCAGATGAAATAGAATTAGAAAAATAGACCCGAAAAATGAGAACGTTTTTTTTATTGTTATTCGCGGGTTTAACAGGATTTGTAAACCCGGTTATCGCTCAAAATGATACCATTGGACACATTTTAACACTCGATGAGGTTATAGATTTAGCACTCACTCATTCACCAACTTCGAAATATGTCCAAAACCAGAACGTAAATTATTACTGGCGTTACCGCAATTTTAAAACCCGTTTCAGGCCTCAGTTAACACTCAATGGCGATTTACCCAATTATACGCACACTACCCAACCCATCACCCAGCCCGACGGGAGTATTGAATTTAAACAGGTTTCAAATCTTGCCGCCTCAGCAAACCTTTCGCTCAGCCAGTCTATTCCGCAACTCGGAACCAATATCTGGGCCAGTACTTCAGCCCATGGAATCCGAAACCTAAATAAAAATGAAATCGGGTTTTCAGGCAGTCCTTTTGTAATTGGTTTTAGTCAGCCTCTTTTTGCTTACAACTGGATGAAATGGTACCGAAAAACTGAACCTATGATTTACGATGAGGCTCAGAAAAACTTTGTGGAGCAAATTGAAGAAATTGCACTGAATACCACATACCGGTATTTTAACTACCTGATGGTACAAACCAATTACAAACTGGCTGAAAATAATTTGAAAAATAGCCGGGATAACCTCCGGATTTCGCAAACCAAAAAGGAATTGGGCCAAATTTCCGATAACGATTTTTCGCGGATTGAACTTTCGGTTTTAAATGCACAAAAGGCATTGAACCAGGCTAGTATGGAGCTAAAGAATACAGATTTTGAATTGAAAAGATATGTTGGACTGGATCAATCCATGGAAATCAACCTGGACATTCCGTTAAATATCCGGTTTTTCGATATTGATTTGGATTTAGCTGTACAAAAAGCCAGGGAAAACCGGCGGGAAACTTCGCTTTACCAGCGGCGGTTGATTAATGCCGATCGTGAACTTGCCGAGGCTAAAAACAGTACAGGATTGAGTACAACACTGCGCGGAAGTTTCGGTTTGTCAAACAGTGCTGAAACCCTTATGGGGATTTACGATCAACCCGAACGCGACCGGATGTTGCGTATTTCGTTAAGCATACCCATTCTCGATTGGGGACGTTCGGCTTCAACCGTAAAACTGGCCGAGTCGGAAAGAGAACTGACCATATACAATGTGAATAAAGATATCGAAGAATTTGACCGTTCGGTTATTGTTCAGGTAGAGCAGTTCGGCCTGTTGAAAGACCAGCTCAGAACAGCCACTGAAGCCGATAAAGTGGCAGAAAACGGGTACCAGATTGCACTGCGAAAATTCCAGAACGGCGAATTAAGCATTACCGATTTAAACATTGCCCTCCAGGAACGCGAGCAGGCAAAACGCGATTATATTCGTTCCATTCAAAGTTATTGGGTGGCCTATTACCGGCTGCGTGTGCTCACCCTTTTCGATTTCGAAAAAGGGCACAACATTACCTACGGAAATCCCATGCTGGAAGAGGAGGTTGAGAGGTTTTTGTT
>JAZBNQ010000241.1:0-4730 GCA_036350775.1 Mariniphaga sp. | reverse complement strand
TTACAGCGCTCATAACATTCAAATTTATTCCGAAGATAAAAAAAGGATAACAGAAACCTGCTATCCTTTACTAAAAAAGTTGGGTTTAGTTTACCGGATAAACCGGAACATTCTTTTCAATCTTATTTTTTGCGGCAGCGATTTGTCTTTATCGAGCGAGAGCCAGATGAAGCTGGCTTTGCCCACCACGTGGTCTTCGGGAACAAATCCCCACATGCGCGAGTCGGCCGAGTTGTGGCGGTTGTCGCCCATCATCCAGTAATAATCCATTTTAAAGGTGTAACTGGTGGCTGGCTCGCCGTTAATGTAAATGGTATTGTCTTTTACTTCCAGTGTGTTGTTTTCATAAACCTGAATAATCCGTTCGTAAAGCGGCAGGTTGTTTACAGAAAGTTCCACGGTTTCGCCTTTGGCCGGAATGGTAAGCGGTCCGAAATTGTCCACATTCCAGGGGTAATTCTGAACGTGCGGATAGACCATCGGATCCCATTCACCTGGCTCTTCTTCAAGTTTCTCCACGGCAACCACATTGGCAAATTCCTTCAGCTTTTCCACATTTTCATTGGTTAGCGGAAACAGGTATTGTTCGCTGGAGAAAACGGTGCGGTCGTCTTCAGCAATTTTTAAACGTTCCAATGCTTTCGGATTAATAGCCGTTCCGTTGGTTTTTACCAGGTAATTGTGTTGCATTCCTTCGTGTTGCTGCTGGGGTTGCCCGTTAACTTTCACCTGTCCGCGTTCCATTTCAATTACATCACCCGGAATTCCAATGCACCGTTTGATATAATTTTCGCGTTTGTCAACGGGGCGTGCAACCACTTCTCCAAAATTGCGCTGGTCGTTCCAGATGCGCTCGCGGCCATAAGTTCTTACCAACTGGTAGTAACTCTGGTTTTGCAGGAAAAGGGCTACGGTATCTCCCTCGGGAAAGTGAAAAACCACTACATCATCGTTTTTAATATCTCCAAATCCTTTAAGGCGTTTGTATGGGCGTTTAATCCATTCCACATACGATTTTGTTGTTCGTGTAAGTGGCAAAGTATTATGCACAAATGGAAATGAAATGGGTGTGTTTGGTGTTTTTGGGCCGTATGCCACTTTGCTCACAAACAGGTAATCGCCCACCAGCAAAGATTTTTCCATGGATGAGGTGGGAATTGTATAAGCTTCAATAAAAAACATGCGGATAAACGTGGCCGCAATCACAGCAAAAATAATGGCATCAATCCATTCCACCACTTTGGTTTGTTTTCCGTCGGGCGGGTTTTTCTTTTTCCAGAAAGCCCAGTGGACTTTTTCGGTGATGTAAATATCGAAAATTATGCCCAGCCCGATAAGCCACCAGAAATTGCCGAGCCAAATTACCCAGAGGGTATAAAGTGTACCAACGGTGATGAATTTGAACCACTTGTTGGTAAGAATTTCTCTAATCATTCGTTATAATCATTAAATTTTTAACATGTCTTTCATGGTAAGGATGCCTTTGTTTTCCAGGCTATATTCGGCGGCCAGCAATGCACCCAGTGAAAATCCCCTGCGGCTTTTGGCACTGTGTGTAATTTCAATAAAATCCACCTCCGAATCGTATTTTATGGTATGAATGCCAGGCACTTCACCTTTGCGTTCTGATTTTACTGAAAGCTGGTTCTCCGCTGCATCTCCGGCATCTGCCCAACTGTTTACCGTTGGCAAAATTTCAATCAAATCTTCGGCTAAACTAATGGCCGTTCCGCTGGGGGCATCCAGTTTTTGGGTGTGGTGCACCTCGGTCATTTCGGGTTTGTATTCTGAATACGGTGCCATAAGTTTGGCCAACTGACGGTTCAGTTCAAAAAACAGGTTTACACCTACCGAAAAGTTGCTGCCATAAAAAAAAGTTCCGTTGGTTTCCCTGCATTTTTGGTGAACCTCGGCTTTCCTGTCGAGCCAGCCGGTGGTGCCGCTCACAACCGGAATGCCTGCTTCGAAACATTTAAAATAGTTGTCCACCGCCGATTTCGGAATGGTAAATTCAATGGCAACATCGCATTTTTTTAGGTTCTCAACGGTTAATTCATGCTGGTTGTCAATGTCGATAATGAGTTCAATTTTATGGCCACGCGAAAGGGCAATTTTTTCAATTTCCTTCCCCATTTTCCCATAACCAATCAATGCTAACTTCATGTTAAATTCTCTTTTCGGTTTTATAAATAAGCGACAAAGATAATAGTTTAGGCAAATGTAAGCAGTGATTGGCCAAACTTAAAAGAAATTCGACCAACAGTTAAAACAAAAGGTTGAAATTACTCCGGTATGGTTTTTAATGAAATAATGTTATTGCAATTCCGCAAAAACCGATTCCACCAGCCGGCTCTCACCGGATTCAAATTCGGCTTTAACTTCAGCAAGTGTTTTTCCTTCATTAACCAGCTTTTTTACTTTCTGCTGAAATTTTTTCATTTCTGCAAGATGTTGTTCTACATCTTCGCGGGATTTTATATCGGCATGGCCGGTGCAGAATTTTGTGGCATCAATCGTCTCCATCATTTTTTCAACGGTTTTTACATGTTCAAATGAATTTCCGCCTTTGTAAGAGTGAATCAGTTGTGGCCGGCCAAAAAATACCTGGTCGCCAATAAATGCTGTTTTTTCTTCCGGAAAATAAACAACAATGTCGCCGGTGGTATGGCCAACTCCGAAATAATACATTTCAACGGTTTGGTTGCCCATGTGCAAATACATTTTGTCGTTAAACGTAACCTGCGGAACAAAAGGTAACAATTCTGCACTTTCCCATTTGGAAGGAGAACCGTCGCGGCCAGGATGAAAAAATTCTTTCCGGCAGTTTTCGTGTGCAATAATGGTTACATCTTTCGGGAAAAATTCATTGCCGTTTACATGGTCGCCATCTGCATGGGTATTTATCAAAAATTTGACAGGCTTTTCGGTAAATCCTTTTATGGCGGTAAATATTCCCTCCACCGATTCCTTGTTCATTTTGGCATCAATAACCAGCACTTCGTTTTCGCCGATATAAAATCCGCCATTTGCACCGCGGCCTCCCAAAAGCTGGTAAAGGTTGTCCGAAATTTTTTCAATGGTAATGGGCGGTGTTTCCTGCTGCTGGCTGAATGCTGCAAACGACAGCAAAACAGCCAAAAAAATTTGAATTGGTATTGTTTTCATTTCGTGTTCAATTTTTTAATTTGAGCGAAAAGTTACAAAAAATTGGCATAGAAAACTAACTTTGTTTATTTGAACAGAAAGAAATAAAATATGGCAAACGACTGGAAAGACAGACTTGGCATGGTGTATTCCACCAATCCCGATTATCAGTTTGAAAAGGAAAATGAAGGCGAACAGCAAACCCTGCCCCCGCAACAACAAAAACTGATTGTGAGCCTCGACCGCAAAAAACGAAAAGGCAAAAGTGTTACGCTGGTTACAGGTTTTGTGGGAAGCGAAGCCGATTTAAAAGAACTGGGAAAAATGCTGAAAACCAAATGCGGCGTTGGCGGAAGTGTAAAGGATGGAGAAATCCTGATTCAGGGCGATTTTCGCGAACGGGTGATGGAATTGCTGAAAGCGGAAGGGTATAAGGTGAAGAGGTCGGGAGGATGAAGGAAGTCTGCAGTCACAGTGAACAGTCACAGTGAAGTTTAAATCTATTTGGATAATCGGCAAGGAAAAGAAATGTTTAATAAGACAAATCAGTAACGTTGTCATTTCGACGACGAAGGAGGAGAAATCTCTTCTGATTTTGCAGACAGGTTCAAAATGAATTTCAACAAAAAGAATATGAACAGAATTATTTGGATTGCAGGGATTTTCCTGTTTTTTATGGCCGGATGCGGACAGCATGAAGATGAGATTTATATGTTTTCATTTTTTCAGGGAAACGGCGAGGATGGTTTGCACCTGGCTTACAGTTACGACGGGTTGACCTGGGAGCCATTGAACAACAACCAGTCGTTTTTAACGCCACAGGTGGGCAACGACAAACTCATGCGCGACCCGTGCATCATTTCCGGGCCCGACGGCAAGTTTCACATGGTGTGGACCGTGAGTTGGAACGAAAAGGGAATCGGGTATGCCAGTTCTACAGATTTAATCAACTGGTCGGAGCAAAAGTACATTCCGGTGATGGAGCACGAACCCACGGCCCGAAACTGCTGGGCGCCGGAGGTTTTTTACGATGACGCATCGGAGCAATACCTTATTTTCTGGTCCACCACCATTCCCGGCAGGTTTCCTGAAAGTGCATCCACCGGCGACGACAGCTACAACCACCGCATGTATTTCGTAACCACCAAAAATTTTGAAACCTTCAGCGAAACCCAACTGTTTTACAACCATGGCTTCAATGTTATTGACGGCACGTTGGTGAAGGAAGGCGGGAAATACATTCTTTTTCTGAAAGATGAAACCCGGCACCCGGCCGAGAAAAATATCCGGATAGCAACCAGCGACCGGCTTACAGAAGGTTACAGCAAAGCTTCGGAGCCCATTACTGGCGATTACTGGGCGGAAGGGCCAACGCCGGTAAAAATTGGCGAACACTGGGTGGTGTATTTTGATAAGTACACCGAACACAAAATGGGAGCTGTGCATTCTACTGACCTCGAAAACTGGGAAGACATTTCCGGCCAGATTCATTTCCCGGAAGGAACCCGGCACGGAACAGTTTTTAAGGTGACGAAAGAGTTACTAAATAAACTTTTGGAAATTGTTCCTTAGTCAAAAATCTCGGG
>JAZBNQ010000240.1:0-4352 GCA_036350775.1 Mariniphaga sp. | reverse complement strand
TTTATGTTTTTAAAATTAGTTGTTGTCTTCTTCTGAAGGCATCGGCGGAATTTCTTCTCCGGTTTCAGTTTCCGGAACGGTTGTCGGGAAATTGGGAACCTGTGTGGGATCTACCGCGGTTTCAATTTGTTCCTGAACCCTCGATTGTTCCTGAATCATCTGGTCGCGTGGAATAAATGCAGAACCCATGATGGAAAGCACGAGCAATGCACCAGCCAGAACCCATGTTGCTTTTTCAAGGAAATCGGTAGTTTTACGAACGCCCATAATTTGGTTAGATGACTGGAAATTACTTGCCAGACCACCGCCTTTTGAGTTTTGAACCAGTACAATAAGTACCAGCAAAACACAAACTATAAATATTAAAACTGTAATTAACGTGTACATTGTATATCAGTTAAATGTTTTTTAATTTTTCTATTTCTTCAATTCGGCTTGCAAAGTAAACACTTTTTTCCGGATATTTCAAGCTTAATTTTTGAAAAGCTTCAAGCGCTTTATCGTATTTTTTTTGTTCGAAATAGAGCATGGCCAGTGTTTCGGTAATCAACTCGTCGCTTTCGCTAACCGATTTTTCAACTATTTCATTATCAAAATTTTTCGATGAATTTTCATCTGGTATATTCTCCCTTTTTCTTGTTTTGGGCTTGGAAGAAAGAAATTTATCAATTAAGTTGTTGCCTGAATGACTTTCACCTGAATCTTCCATCATGTATTCGGAAGGTACATTCATTTGAAGTTCCAGAATTTGATTACCGAAACTTTCTATGCTTTCCGGATTTAATATCCGGTACAATTGTTTTCTGTCGGCAACCAATGGTGCAGCTTTTTTGAGTTCAGCATCAAAATCAGGATTTCCGGTAATTTGCAGGTTTTTTAAATACAATAACCAGGCTGCCTGGAAAAAGGGGTATTCTTCTGTTAATTTTTTTACTTCTGGCAGGGTTTCCGGGCTAAGTTGCTCTGGGTTTTCGAGCAGGTTGTAAAATTTTTCTTTTTCCATGGTTACCAGTTTGCAAGCGTTGCGTTAAAAATATCTTCAGTCAGTTTAGTTATAATTTCGGGAACCAAACCATCTTCAACAGCGCTGAGCGAACTTGCCGCATCAAAATCTTCAAAAGCTGAAAATGTTTGTTCAATGCTTTGGTCGGGATCAATGTTGTTGGTATATTTTATCCGAACAGAAACGGTTAAACGGTTCAGTGCAGCCATGTCTTCTTTTTGAATGGACATGGGGCGAACGTCATAACCTGTAATTTGTCCTTCAAAAATAAGATCGCCATCTTCTGCCAGTTCGTTGAGCGGAGTTTGCCGTTGCAGCTTTTCACGCAGGGCTTCCGTAAACGACTGACTTAACGTGGGATTAACCAGCCGGGCCCTGTTTGGAAAATAATAAACGGAAAAGGTTTTTACAGCGGGAGAAATGTTTGCCCCCGTAAATGAATAAGAAATTCTGCATGAATTGGTAATTCCTGCCAGCAGAATTATTATGATAGCAAATGAAACAAACTTTTTTTGCATTTTTCAGCCATTTATATTGTGCTCTTTAATTTTACGGTAAAGTGTCCGTTCTGAAATGCCCAACTCTTCAGCGGCATATTTCCGTTTTCCGTTATGTTTTTCCAGTGCTTTTTTAATAAGTTCTATTTCCTTGTCTTCAAGCGATAAAGACTCCTCAATAACTTCTTCAGTATCCTGAATATTGTTTTTGTCGAAGGAGGGAATATGCACTGGTTTTGACGAATGTTCGCGTTTCGAAAGATTAATATCTTCCGAATCGTAAAGGTTGCGAATAATTTGTGCCTGATCGCCGGAAATTGGTGCTTCCTTGTTTTCCATAATATCGAGCACAAGTTTTTTCAAATCATTCATATCCCTTTTCATGTCGAACAGAATTTTGTACAGGATTTCGCGTTCGTTTGAAAAATTTTTTTCTTCCGTTTTGGAAAGGAGCGCTGGCAGATTTTTGGACGAAATTGAGGGCAGATATCTTTGCAGTACTTCGGCGGTTATATCCCGGTTTTGTTCGATTATGGAAATTTGTTCTGTAATATTTTTTAGTTGCCTGACGTTACCAGGCCATCTGTAATTATCAAGCATTTTACGTGCATCATCGTCGAGCCGCACCGGAGGCATTCGGTATTTTTCAGCAAAATCGCGGGCAAATTTTCTGAATAACAGGTGGATATCTTCGGGTCGCTGGCGCAAGGGTAAAACAACTATGGGCACTGTATTAAGCCTGTAATATAAATCTTCCCTGAACTTCCCTTCATCAATTGCTCTGGTAATATCAATATTGGTTGCGGCAATTACGCGAACATTTGTTTTTATTACTTTTGACGAACCTACCCTGATAAATTCACCGGATTCAAGCACACGTAAAAGGCGCACCTGCGTAGAAAGTGGCAATTCACCTACTTCGTCCAGAAAAATAGTTCCTTCATCTGCTTCCTGGAAATAGCCTTTGCGGTCAGCAAGTGCACCGGTAAATGACCCTTTTTCGTGCCCGAAAAGTTCAGAATCTATAGTTCCTTCAGGAATAGCGCCACAGTTTACTGCAATGTATCTTCCATGTTTTCGGCTCGAAAACTGATGGATAATCTGGGGAAAAACCTCTTTCCCCGTTCCGCTTTCGCCCGAAATCAAAACCGAAAGATCGGTTGGGGCAACCTGAACCGCAACTTCTATTGCCCTGTGCAGCCCGGGAGAGTTTCCAATTATTTCAAACCTTTGTTTTATATCCTGAATATCCATTGTCAATTGTAATTCAATAAGAGTGCAAATTTACAATTTTTCACCGGCAATATTCCCCAACAGTTTTCAATTAACCTTTTTTTTGTTTTTCTGTTGGCTGATTGTCAATATTCTGAATCAATATCAGCAACTGGTATTTTTAATCATTATCTTTGGCACGCAAAAATTTAAATTATAATAATGAGGTTTATTGCACTAATTCCTGCCCGTTTCCAATCCACCCGTTTTCCGGGAAAACCTTTGGCCTTGCTGGGTGGAAAGCCTGTAATTCAGTGGGTTTATGAGAATGCAAAGCATGCACTGGAACACGTTTGGGTGGCAACTGACAATGACCGGATTTTTAATGCGGTTGAAGCTTTTGGCGGAAAAGCTGTTTACACGGAGTCATCGCACCGCAGTGGTACCGACCGTTGTGCCGAAGCGGCAAGAATTTTAAAAAAGGAAAACGAATTTGATGTGGTAATCAATGTTCAGGGCGATGAACCATTTATAAACGCCGAACAAATTAAACTGTTGATGAGTTGTTTCGACGGTAAAACTGAAATTGCAACCCTGGTAAAAGCCATTGATTCAACAGAAGAGCTTTTTAATCCGAACCGGCCTAAAGTAGTTCTCGATAACGAAAAGAATGCATTGTATTTTAGCCGGTTTCCTATTCCATATATCCGGGGCGAAAAAGAAAACAGTTGGTTGCTGGCAAATAAATTCTGGGCTCATATTGGCATGTATGCATATAAAAGTGAAGTGCTTCAGTTAATTACCCGGCTTAGCCCAGGAAAACTCGAAGGGGCCGAGGCACTGGAACAATTAAGATGGATTGAAAATGGTTACCGGATAAAAACTGCTGAAACCAGTTTTCAAAGTATTGGTATTGATACGCCTGAGGATTTGCAGGTTGCTGCTGAATGGCTTTTAAAATAAAAGGCATAAAATTTGCAGCTTTAATAATGAATTTGTAAATTATTGGTCATGAAACGATATTTACTTTTTATACTGCTTTTTGTTTTTGCAACCACAGGTTCATCCGGAATCACGGGTGATTCTGTTGTTGATCAAAACCAAATTCCAACCACTCCGGAAAATCGTTTCGAGCTTAAAATTTATCCCAATCCTACCGAAACCGGGCGAATTACCCTGGAAATGAATACCGGAGAAATCAAAGAAATCAGGTTAATTGATATCGCAGGAAAAGAAGTGATTACACGCAAAATTGATTTTGGAACGCCAAAATATCTGTTGTTACTGGATGAGGTTCCCAACGGAATTTATTTTGTTCGGGTAAAAACCACCGAAAATAAGGTTGTGGTCAAAAAACTTGTTGTTTCTTCCCGGTAACAGTTTCTTCTTTAATGCCGCATTTCCTTCATTTTTAATATTGGCCTCTTTGTTTTTTATCTCTTGTCCGCCAAATAAGAAATAATCAAGAAGATTGATTAACTTCGTTGTGAATATGTAAATACTTATATTTTCTTTCTGAAAAGACCTGTAAATTCAATTAATCTTATTGAAATGAAAACTGCATGTTTGTGTTTTTTCGTATTTCTATTCCTTGCTTCGTGTAATTCACATAAACAGCCCGATCCGTGGGTGGCTCATGC
>JAZBNQ010000239.1:0-2584 GCA_036350775.1 Mariniphaga sp. | reverse complement strand
ATCGCAGGCTTTTTTCATTTCCATCAGCACATCTTTTTTGTATGGTGTGGCTGAAATATCATAATCGGAATATTCGGTTGGCCAAAGGCTGAATCCGTCGTGGTGGCGGGTGGTAATGATGAAGTATTTCATGCCGGCATCTTTCAGAATTTGCATCCAATCATCGGCATTGAACTGCGTTGGATTAAATTCTTTGTAGAGATTATCATACTCCTCAACAGGAACCTCACGGCCCCGCGACCAGCCAATTTCAGTGCCTTTTAAACTAACCGGCCCCCAGTGCACAAACATCCCGAATTTCATGTCCTGAAATTCTTTCAGCAGTTTTTTGTCGGTTTCATATTTTTGTGCCGGGGCATAAATGGTCATCATAGACAACAAGACAATTAGAAAAGGTTTCATATCAGTTATTTATTTGGATTCGTTGATAACTTCATTAATTCGTTCCACCACCTTTTTTGCCATTTCACGGCTTCCCTGTTCAGTAAAATGAACATTGTTCGGGAGCTGTAATTCGGCCATCCGGGGCACCATAAATGCATGCAGGTTATTGATGAGGATTCCGTTTTTATTCATGATTTTAACAGCTATGCGATTATATTTCTGTGGCATTCCGGGTTTGCGCAGTGGGCCTTCCACTTCATCGGGATAAGGAGTGGTAGTTGCAAAAATGAGTTTTGCACCGGTGTTCTTAAGTTTTTCTGCAATTATTTCGAGGTTCTTTTTGTATTGCTTCCGGTTTGCCTGTTGCGGATGTTTTGGATTCTGACTATTTTCTCCCGTAACCGGATCAACGTGTTTGATGTCGTGCAAGCCAAAGTTGAAATGGATGATGTCCCATTTTTTGCTACCTAGCCAGCGGTCAATGTTTTCAACTCCTTTGGTTGTTCCGGCACAATTTTCAGGTTTCCCGTTTTCCAACATCGGTCGAAATACGTTTGCTCTCCCTTTCAAATATTCCTGAACAAACGGAGTATAACCGATTGAAATGGAATCGCCCAGAATCAGGACATTTGGTAAATCGCCCTGAAAAATATTAACCAGCGAATTTGGCCAAATCACGAGGGGTGAAAACATCAGGGTTTTTTGCAGAAATTCTCTTCTTGAATCCATTTTTTGAATGATTAGAATGAAACAGAAATGCATTGATTTATTTCTGCTAATCTAATAAATCCGTTTTTGAAAATAACGAAATTGAATGGATTTATCTATTTTAGGCGAAAATAGCTGAAACAATCATTTTTATTTTCAACTAAAATCGGATTGAAATGCAAACTAAACCAGTCGTTTTTTTATTCTTTTTTATTTTTCTTTTTGGCGCCTGCAAACAAGAAAATGTTGCCTGGCCCGAATCATCGCAGGAATCAAAACCCTGGACTCGCTGGTGGTGGCCGGGCAATGCGGTTGACAAGGAAAACATTCAGCGGGAACTGCAGGAAATGGCCGATGCCGGAATTGGCGGTGTGGAAATTACTTCCATCTATGGTGTCCAGGGAGAGGAAGATCGGTTTATCGAATATCTGTCGAACGATTTTTCGGAAATGCTGAAATTCACCATCGATGAAGCAAACAAACTGGGAATGGGAGTGGACCTGCCTCCCGGAAGCGGCTGGCGTTGTGGCGGACCGTTTGTGCCCCGTGAAAAAGGACTTTGGTCGTTAAGAATGCACCGTTTTGAATTGGCTGCCGGAGATCGATTCCAGATGCCTGCAGAAATTGAAACAGCAGCTGCAATTTCTTTTGTTGACGAAAAGGGTGAGGTGACGGTTTTAAATGCGAATCAATCTTTTGTTGCTCCAATTAAAGGTAAAATTTATCTGGCAGAACGGCTCAAAAACCGCGACATGGTAAAACGGGCATCCGATGGCGGAAAAGGCTGGGCCATTGATACGTTTAACGAAGAAATTACCGAATGGTATCTAAATGAGTTATGGGAAAAGCTGGGCATTGATGAGGGTACAATTCGCTGTTTTTTCCACGATTCGTTTGAATACACCGGCGATTTTACCACGAATTTTACTGAAGAATTCAAAAAAAGGCGTGGCTACGATTTGGCCGAATATCTGCATGTTTTGGCGGGCGACTGCGACGATGCCGAAACTGTTTCCCGTGTAAAATCAGATTACCGGGAAACTTTGTCGGATTTGGTGCTTGAATCGTTTATTCAACCCATGACCCGCTGGGCCAACCGGCGGGGGAGTATGAACCGGAACCAGGCGCATGGTTCGCCCGGGAATATTTTAGATTTATATGCAGCCTGCGACATTCCCGAAACCGAAATTTTTCGGAGAGTGGAACCGGGTTCTGTGAATATTCTTGTGAATAAATTTGCATCTTCAGCAGCACATGTAACCAGCCATAAACTGGTTTCTTCGGAAAGTTTTACCTGGCTCGACGAACACTGGACCGTTACCCCAACTGACATGATGCGGGCCACCAACCGGTTTTTTCTGTCGGGGGTAAACCACATGTTTTTTCACGGAACCTGTTATTCTCCCGAAGATGCTGAATGGCCGGGCTGGCTATTTTACGCTTCCACTCAGGTAAATAACCGAAATCCGCTCTGGCGCGAAATGCCTGTACT
>JAZBNQ010000238.1:0-3983 GCA_036350775.1 Mariniphaga sp. | reverse complement strand
CTTTTTCGGATCTCTTTTCAGAATAAAATCCACTGTTCCGTTGCATAAGTTACAAACGCCGTCAAAAAGAATAAGAGGATTGTTATTCATTTTTGATATCTATTTTCCGCTATTGTGAAAGCGTTCTGTTGATTCTTCGCCCCTTGCATAAAAACGGGTGGTTGGGTAAGCGAGTTCAATATCTTTGTGCAAATCAATCATTGATAGTACTTCTTCCCAAATCTCATTCTCCGAACCTCTTCGCCTGCGCGGATTACATAAATAACGCATGGTCAGTTTTACTCCAAAATCAATAACCTTGGTATAAACTATAGGTGTAAGGTGTGTGTAATAAATCATGTAATTCCGGCTGGCTTTAAAAATTTCCCTTTCAGCTTCTTTACCAATACTTTCTGCATGGCGATTAACAATATCAAGTAAAAGTTCTTTTGCTTTTTTCCAGTTGCTTTCAAATGTAACATTAACGGGAATTTCATTCCAGATGTATTCAAATCCGGTACTGTAGTTGGCTTGTGCTTTCAGAAATACCATACTGTTGGGCAGGTGGATGATTCTTCCGGTACTTTGGTCGGCATCAACCCAATTCCCAATTTCAAGCAAAGTGAACTGAAACATCCGGATATCGATAACATCTCCTGAAAATTTTGCAACCTGAATCCGGTCGCCCACCACAAACGGATGCCGGAAAACAATAAAGAACCAGCCGGCCAGGTTTGTCAGTGGATCTTTCATGGCAATAGCCAGTCCGGCAGAAAACAACCCCAGGAAAGCCCCAAACTGCCTGAACGCCTGTACCCACACGCTTCCAACTAAAATCAAGCCTGTAAAAGGAAGAATAAAGGAGAGCGTCCTTTTCCATTGATAACGGATTTTTACATTTTTAGTTTGCCGCCATACAATGCGTAAAACTACCAGTTTCACCAAATACAAAAACAATATAATACCCAGCGAAAGGATAATTTTTGCTAGGATTTCAGGAGATAAACCGGTAGTTTCAGCCAAATAATCGTGAATGTTTTCCATTGTAATACATTTGATGGCAGAAATTTAAAAAATTTTCGGACAATCAGGAAGCATCAATAATCTGTTTTAACGCCTTTTTCGCAGGTGTTGGCTTTATATTGAATACGGTTTCGAACTTCGAACTGTCGAATTCGTAATCGCGGTCGTACTGGTAAAGCATTTCCTTCATTTCGCGCATGAGCGGATTGAACAAGCCAAGTATCCCAAGTAAGAATCTGGAAACTACCATGGTTTTGGGTTTAACTTTCAGTTCATGGGCAGTTGCTTCAATCCATTCCTGCATGGTTTGCGCAGGCACAGTTGGTAAATGCCATACTTCTCCGTAAGCGTTTTCCGTGTTTCCTAAAAGGGCCGTAGCTTTGGCTGCATCGGGTGTGTAAGTGAAATTGTGTTTGTATTGAAGGGAACAGAACCAGTTGGCTTTTTTGCCGGCTTTCAGGTTTTTTACCACAGTTTCGTTAAACATGCTGTTGCTTATTCCGGGTCCGTAAAAATCGGCAGCCCGGGCAACCAGTGCATTTATCTTTCCTGTTTCAACTTCGTGCATCAGCATTTGTACAATTTGTGCCCGCACTTTGCCCTTTTTCGATGGCGGATTTACTTCGGTTTCCTCAATCATCGGATTCAATTTCTCTGCATCGTAAAGGTACATGTTGTCAAAAAACACCAGTTTACATTTATGCTTTTTACAGGCCGAAATTACATTCCGCATAATGACCGGCCATTGGTTTTTCCATATTTTCAGCCGGTAGGGAAGGCCCACCGTGAGATAAGCCACATCGGCACCTTTTACGGCCTTTTCAACAAATTGTCCGTTAGTTAAATCACCGGGATACAATTCATCGGTTTCATTTATTTTTTGAGGATTACGGCTCACCAGCCTCACTTTTGGTGTGAAATTTTTTAATTCTTTTGCCAAATCTTTTGCTATGGCTCCTCCTGCTCCTAATATAACCTGCATTTTATTTTGTTTTATAACCATTTCTTTTTTCTGAAAAAATAAAGCATAGCTGCTGCAACTAATGCCATTACGGCAAGCATTATAAAATAAGCATTTTTATAATGTAATTCAGGCAAGTAATCGAAATTGGTGCCGTAAACACCGGCAATAAATGTAAGGGGAATAAAAATGGATGCAAAAATGGTGAGTACTTTCATCACTTCGTTGGTACGATTGGCTACGTTCGAGTGATAAATATTCAGGTAATCATTTGCCATGTTGTGATAAATTTCCACAGTTTCCAGCGCTTGTGTGGTCAAATCGTTTAAATCTTTTAAAAAGCTAAATGTTTTTTTCTGAATGAGTTTCGATTCGGTTTTATTCAGGAAAAGCATTATCTCCTTCAGCGGGAAAATTGATTTGCGGATGTACCCGATGTTGGTTTTATGCCGGTATATTTTTTCAACGGTTGATTTTTGGGAATTATTAAGCACTTCGCTTTCCATTGCTTCCATGGAAGACCCCAGGCTTTCAATGGTGTGAATATATCCATCAACCAGCGTGTCAATGAGTGCATAGGCCAGGTAATCGGCGCCCGCGTGCCTTATTCTTCCGCGTCCGTTGCGAATTCTTTCGCGAACAAACTCAAAATAGCGGGCAGGTTTCTCCTGGAAAGTAATCACTGCATTTTCCGCTAAAACAATGGTTACCTGGTCGCCGGCAACCTGCGTAGTTTCTTCGCGGTATTCAAGCATTTTCAGAAAAAATGCAAGGTTTTTTTCGCTTTCCACCACCTTGGGTCGCTGATCTGTATTCATAATATCCTCCAGCTCCAGGGGCTGAATGGAAAACTTTTCTCCGGCTTTTGCTATCAGTTCGATGTCCTGAAGTCCGTAAATATTTACCCATAAAACTGAAGTCTCAGGCAAGCTCTCAGGAATTTCATCTAAACCGTCCACGTGTTTTTCTTCCAATTTTTCCCGGTTATAAATCATTATATGAATTTCGGGTTTTTCCATTTTCTGGTTCCCGATAAAAATGAGTGACCCGGGCGTGGCGCCATGCGACTTTTTCCTGCTTTTTATAAATCGTGCCATTATTCAATAGGTTTCTGGTCTTTTGAATGAACAAACAAAATGGTTCCCAGTTCATTGTATCCATCAAACAGCTTTTCTTTTTCTTTCTTTACCAGTTCTTCTCGAATTCCAATTAAGGTAAGGCCCGAATTTGCTGAATTTTCATTGATGATGGCTTTGGTGGAAACATTTTGTTCCTGTATCAGCAGCCTGATGTTTTTTCCTGAAATGGGCAGTCTTCCCGAAAGTACCAGTTCATCCATGGCCTTTTTGGTTTTTTCAACTTCATTGGGCCGGCAGATATTGAAAATCTGGATTTGGCCTTTTTTCCAGTCTGGATGACCGGAAATAATAAAACCAAGGAAAATCATCAAATTTGCATTTTCTGTGTCCAGCGAATTAATCCAAATATGTATTCCCTTTTTGTATGGAATTTCGCGGTTACTGCTTGCCAATACACAAATATCGAAATCGCCTGAATTTACAAGCGCAAAATTATCGATAATTTCCGGCAGGTTTTTGGGATTTTCCTTATCGTATTCAAAAATAACCATGTTGTTTTCCATTCCGGCAATTCCCGGAATCTGAATAGCTTGTGCAATAGCTGAGGTATTGGATGGTGAAATCAGGGTATCGATATATACGTGGTTTTCAATGTTGTTTACATGTTCCATCAGTTTTTTATGCTCAAGTCGTGCCTGTTCGTTTGTGTTTTTGGAATAATAGCCCACAATATGATGCAGGTAGGTTCCAAACCCGTATTTGTATGAAATCCAGTTTAGCAGGCGAAAAGCTTTGTCGCGCTTAAACGAATCTTTTGAAATACAAATGGCACTTGGCCGCCACTCCCTTTGTTCTTTTTTACTCTGTTTTTTCTGAATCATTACCTGCAAATTGCGGTTGAGCTGAAAAAGCGCATTGGCAAAAATAGAAGCAAACCCTTT
>JAZBNQ010000237.1:0-4438 GCA_036350775.1 Mariniphaga sp. | reverse complement strand
TTTAAAAATTTAACTCTGTCGCCAATTTTTATCATTTTTCAAAATTTTCTGCAAAAGTACTATTTTTTATCCATCGGAATTTTGGGTTATTTTTGCAACCGAATTTAAAACGGAGAAAATTGACAGAATACAAAAACATAAAAATCAGCGATTACTCCTATAATCTGCCGGATGAGCGTATTGCCAGATACCCGCTTTCCGAACGCGACAGTTCGAACCTGTTGGTTTGGAATAACGGAACCATTGGAAAGGATGAATTTCGAAATATCTCAACCTGGCTGCCGGCAGATTCCATGCTGGTTTTTAACAATACGCGGGTTATTCATGCGCGGTTGTTTTTTTGGAAAGAAACCGGTGCGAAAATTGAAATATTCTGTCTGGAACCCGTTCATCCAAACGACCACCAACTGGCGTTTCAGCAAACTGAAAAAGTAACCTGGAAATGTATGGTTGGCCAGGCCAAAAAATGGAAGAACGGCGAATTAACCCGTGAAATTGAAATCGATGGCAAAACCGCTGAATTGAAGGCAAAAAAAACAGAACAGGAAGACAATACTTTTTTTATTGAATTTAGCTGGACAAACGGGTTCGCGTTTTCCGAAATTATTGAAAAGGCAGGTGTTTTACCCATTCCTCCCTATTTGCACCGTGAAACCGAAATTTCTGATGAACTGACTTACCAAACTGTGTATGCCAAAACCGACGGCTCGGTTGCTGCGCCAACTGCCGGGCTGCATTTTACCGAAAATGTGCTGGCTCAACTGACTGAAAAAAAAATCCCTTTGCGTGAAATAACCTTGCATGTTGGCGCCGGTACGTTTCAGCCGGTAAAATCGGAAACCATAGACGGGCACAACATGCACCATGAACAGGTTATCATTCCGAAAAAATTTATTGAGGAACTTTTAACCAGCACAAAAAAAATAATTGCCGTTGGAACTACTTCTGTACGGTCGCTGGAAAGTTTATACTGGCTGGGATTAAAATTGGGAAAGCAAAAGAATTTATCTCAACCTTTAAAAATTGAACAGTGGGAACCTTATGAAAATACTGAACAAATAAACATTCAGCAAGCGTTGAAAAATATTCTTGAATACCTCGAAAAATCCAACCGGGAAACGTTGCAGTTTTCAACACAAATAATTATTGTTCCGGGATACCGGTTTAAACTGATAAACGGGATGATTACCAACTTCCATCAGCCACAAAGTACCTTGTTGCTTTTAATCGGGGCATTTTTGGGCAACGACTGGAAAAAGGTTTACAATTTTGCGTTAACTAACCATTTTCGGTTTTTGAGCTACGGCGACAGCAATTTGTACCTGAAACAGCACTAAATTCACTTTACGAATAACCCGCTTTGGCCACAGCAATTTTTTCTATCAATATTTGCCGGTTTATCGGTTTTGTAATATAATCATCGAATAATGTTTTTATTTTTTCCACATCGCCCGGTAAAGCGTAAGCTGTTTGTGCAATTACCGGCAGTTTCGGATTAATATTTCTTATTTTTTCAAGCGCCTCGTAACCATCCATTACCGGCATTTTTATATCCAGCAGCACTACATCAACATTTTCATTCTCCCTGCATAAATCAACTGCTTCCTTTCCATTTTCAGCCCGAATCAGTTTGTAATTATACCTCGATAATATCTGCTCAATATAATACCAGTTAATATCTTCATCTTCGGCCACAACTATCACTCTTTTTTCATTGGTAAGGATTGGCTGTGTTATTTTCTCCTTTTCATTTTTTTTGGGTTGGGAATTTTGTTTATAAAAGGGAAAAGTGATTTTAAACTCGGTTCCTTTTCCCAAATCAGACATCAATCCAATGGTGCCTCCCATTAAATCAACATAAGCTTTGGTTATTGAAAGCCCGAGCCCCGAACCTGTATTTATGTTTGATTTGCCCTTTTCGATTTGTCTGAAACGTTCGAAAATAAGCTGGTGGTTTTCGGGGGCAATACCAATTCCGGTATCTTTTACAAAAAATGTTATTTCAGAATTATCCGGAATTTCATATCCAAAACGAATCTCACCCTGTTCAGTAAATTTTAATGCATTGTTTAACAGGTTCATCATAATTTGTCTGAGCTTCACCTCATCAGTTTTTAGTTTGCCTGCAATCGGCAATTCTTCTTTTATCAGCTTAACAGCCGTTTTTTTATTTTCAGGAACATTTATTTTAACAGAATTATATACATCATCCAAAAAATTATTTAGGTCAATTTCTGTTTCATGCAATTCAATCTGACCGGCTTCAATATGCGAAATTTCAACAATATCGCTGATTATGGAAAGCAGGTACTTTCCACTGTTTTGAATTATCACACTATATTTTTCCCGCGTTTTGTCATCCAATTCGTTTATATTCAGCAAATCGGCAAAACCAATAATTGCGTTCATCGGAGTACGAATTTCGTGCGACAAATTGGCCAGGAAGGCTGATTTTAGCCGGTCGCTTTCTTCGGCCCGCTCTTTGGCCAACTTCAATTCAAAATTTTGTGCCTTGTAATCTGTATTTAATTTAGTAAATTTTTCAAGCTGCTCGGTTAATTGCTGCTGTTTTTCCAGCAATTCTGAACGAAGGGAATGCTCTTTTATATAGAGTTTTTCTTTTTCAACCTGGTTTTGAAAATTTCGTTTTTGGGCAGCCAGCAGTAAACCAAGCAACATGGTACCGGGAATATAAATCAGGAACACAGGCAGGATGAGAATCCGAAACGTTTCTGCAATCCTTTCGGCAGGTAAAAGAGCAGTAGCAGCCAGCATACCAATATGAACCACCAAACCCAATGCAAAAAGCTCAATGGGCCGGTTAATCCGTTTCCAGCTTTTTCGCAATTCTGCCCATACCAAACCAATGGTACCAGAAGATACGATAACGGTTAATCCCATCCACATGCCTTCGCCACCCATGTAAATCCTCGCTAATCCGGAAATAACCATGGCAATAATAGTCGGAAACGGACCAAAAAATATTCCTGAAATGGCCAGCATAACTGAACGCGTATCAAAAACCAGCCCCGGCATCATGGTCCAGGGCGTGTACATTAAAACAATGCCAATTAGCCCAAGAATGATGCCCGAAAATATTTTCGAAATCAATCCACGCGGTTTATCATTTCTTAGCCAGAAATTTTCGTACAACATGGCTAATGCAAGAAGAACAGCTATGTTTTGGACCAGGCTTATGATAATTGGCTCATTCATGAATTAATGATTTACGAATTAAAACAAAATCGATTTAATGCAATATACGCTATTTTTCAGTTTAAAAACAGGGTTTGTTAAATAAAAAAAAGAGGAAAATTTGGCAATTAGCAAAACTTAAAAGGCTTAAATTCGTGTGTTTTTAGCATATTTACAATCAACAAGATAATATTAAAAAAATGAAAATACTGGAACAACTTCAACCACAACCTTTATTTAATTATTTTGAAGAAATATGCCAGGTTCCGCGGCCTTCAAAAAAGGAGGAAAAAATAAGGGCGTTTTTGCTTGATTTTGCTGAAAAGAATAACCTGGCTGCCAAAACCGATAAAGCCGGGAATGTGCTGATTTCGAAACCGGCAAAACCTGGCCGCGAAAACAGCCCCACCGTAATTTTGCAAACCCACATGGACATGGTGTGCGAAAAAAACAGCGATAAAACATTTGATTTCGATAACGACCCCATTGAACCCGTGATTGCTGAGGGGTGGGTAAAAGCAAACGGCACCACACTGGGCGCCGACTGCGGTATTGGAATTGCCGCCCAAATGGCAGTGCTCACCTCAAACGAAATTAAGCATGGCCCAATTGAATGCCTGATTACCGTTGATGAGGAAACCGGCCTCACCGGCGCATTTGCACTCAAACCCGGATTTATGTCCGGTTCTGTGTTGCTCAACCTCGATTCGGAAGACGAAGGTGAAGTTTTTATCGGGTGTGCCGGGGGAATTGATACACTCATTTCGTTTACCTGCATAAATGAACCGATGCCAAGAAATTCCACAGCAATTAAAATTTCTGTTTCAGGACTTTTGGGCGGGCACTCTGGCGACGATATTCACAAAAACCGGGGCAATGCCATTAAAATTCTGACCCGTTTTTTATGGAAAGCATCCCGCGAATTTTCAATTGGGCTTTCTGAATTCATTGGCGGAAACCTGCGAAATGCCATTGCACGCGAAGCATCTGCAATTTTTGTTTTTCCCAAAAATAAAAAAGAAAACCTGATGGATGCATTCGAAAAATTCACAGCACAGGTGAAATTTGAGTTTGAAAAAAATGAACCCAATCTGAAACTGAAGGCAGAAGAGATTGCAATTCCGGTACATATTATTGATGCCGAAACACAAAAAAACTTGCTAAATTCCTTATATGCCTGTCCGCACGGAGTGCTTGAAATGAGCACCCGCATGGAAGGAATGGTAGAAACCTCAACCAATCT
>JAZBNQ010000236.1:0-9768 GCA_036350775.1 Mariniphaga sp. | reverse complement strand
CAGGGTTATGGTATCAATTTGCGGCCGGGTAGAAGCCTGTTTGGGCAAAACGCCGGAAACCGCCTCGCTTACAATAGCCCGCAATTCTTCGGGCGTTGTTACAATAATGTTTGACATAGTTCTCAATTTTATAATTACACATCATGTTTAACTGAACCTGGGTGTAAAATAAAGTTGAAAATAATTGATAGTCAAACAGATAAATAGCTTTACACAGGTAAGACAAACGATGACAATGAAGACAAAACGCTACGATTTGGAATTTTTTTTGCTTGAATTTATTTGCGTGATGAAGACAAACTATACCAAAACAGTACCATGTAAAGCTGAAAACCTTTTTTATTTTTTGTTCTTTTGATTTTGAAGTTGTTTCAGAATCAGGTCGGGAGGAAACACCTCAGTATTGGGCAAAACGTTTGATTGTACGGGAGTTATAAATCCGTCCCTTATCCATTTATCAAGGGTTGGCCGCGAAATTTTCAACATTTTGGCAATATCCTTTTTTGATACTATCGCCTCACCATTTACGATTTGGATAAATGCTTTGTTCACAACAATATACCTTTTCAGGTTATCTATTGCTTTGTCTATATTGCGGATACGGGGAACAATTTTCTTTTTAACCGATATTTCTATGGTTTCCATATCGTAATCAGCCAATTCAGGATTCTTCTGAAGTTCTGAGACAATAGCTTCATAAATTGCCGTTTGCCTGGCTGATATTTTATATTGCTTACGACGGGGCATATATTTAAACTAAAATTTAAATGAATCAATTATGAACCGATAAATATTTAACCAAACACCTCATTTGCAATAATATAAATCACAAGCATACTACTTATGATCTAATTTATGAGCCGATTATGAGCCGATTAAACTTGCCATCGCAGTACATAATCGGTTCCTTTTCTACCTCTATCCCGCATTATTAACCATAAATCAGTTTGTTGCAACAAACGTGTTGCTGTTGCTTTACTAACATTAAACAATTGTTGAACTTTGTTATTATCTATGCTATTATGTTCCATCACAAAATCGACAATCTCTATTAGCCTGTTATTCGCCCCTTGCGTTACAAGTTGTTTTCTGACATCAACGAAATAAGTCAACATTAAGCCACTTAAATATTCTATTTGCGGTGGTAACTGTTTGTTTTCTAACACTGAATTTAGAATTTTACTATAACCTCTCCCCCATGCTTCAATATCACCACATCTGAATAAAGCATTGGCAACATCTGGGTTAAAGGGTATGGAAGAATGTTTTTGAAACAATTTATTCAATGGCATTTGGTCGGGTAAGGTTCCCGGATTCCAAAAAACAATACGGTCAGGATAAACACTTATTTGTACGGGAATTCCAGAACCATAATCTTTATGAGCTACACTGTTCAGGAGACTTTCACGTAAAGCTGCTTCAGGAAAGGTTGGTTTCTCCCGACGTGAAACGCCTTCGTAACTAATAGCATACGTAATATATTTACTCGTTAATAAATCGTATGCTTTATCAATCTGTTCCATTAAAGAACCATGCACTTCATCCTGAAAAGCTAAATCGTCATCGCCTTTGAGGAAAAAACCTATTTTGATATACGCTCCGGTGAAATACTTTTCCGGGTCAGGATGAAAAAGAAGTATCGCAGCCCGCTTCAAATAACCAGTACTCTCATCAATCAGCCGCAAATCTTGTAACAAATGCTCTGTACTGTCATTCAAAATACCAATATCTACCCTCCTGCTTCGAGCAGCTTCCTCACGAAAACGTTGTAAAGCAATCAAAGACAACTCATTAATCAATATATTAGGAACCGGAACACCATCCCATTTCCTACCAGTTCTTTCCAACAGAAATTTATTAAGTGCTACACCTTTTAGCTCCTGCTTAGTGCTACCGCTTCGATAATGGTATTCTCCTCTGTAATTTACAGGATAAGGGTACGATTCTACAATTATTTCAAGATAATCCTTGCCGGTTGCCTTATCTGTCAGAATATTTACATCTGCGACAATACCCAGTAAATTCTGAATTTTATTCGGAATATTTTCCGACAATTTTTTCACATTATCAACACCAATAACTTTCTTATTGTCATTAATACCAATATATAATTTACCACCAGATGCATTCGCATATCCACATATCCATTTCAGATATTCGTCTCTCCAAGAGGATTTGTACTCTATATCTTGCTTTTCTATTGTTCTTTTCATGCACAAACAATATTTTCAGTAAAAGTAGTAATAAATGTTCCTATAATCATTAATCCCAAAAATTCGTCAAGGCACTTGCATTTTTTACCCGTTCTTCTTTTTCAAAGGAGGCCAAATAGTTTTCTGTCGTCTTCAAATCCTTATGTCCCAAACTTTCAGAGATATAAGCGATATTGGCACCTGACCGTTTGAGTACAGTAGCGTATGAGTGCCGGGCGGTATAGGTACTAAGTCCCGCAATACCTATTGCTTTTCCAATTTTCCGAAGATGCCTGTTACAATTACTGATTACATCTCTAACCCTCTTTGTTATTTGTAAGGGCGTTTCATCTCCATTGAGAAACCCAAAAATGTAAGAATCAGGACTTCTGTCGATATTTCCCCATTTATCCATAATCGTCCTCATTTCGGGAGTAATAACTGCACAAATTTCTCTCTTCACCCTCGATGTATTAATAGTTTTAGCCCGTGTGAAGTATATCTCGTCATTTTGGATGTTGGCATATTTCAAGGTAACCAGGTCTGCAAAATTGATTCCGTTACAGAGATAAGAAAAAAACCATAAATCCCGGTAGTGTTCGGTTGCTTCACTTCCATCTGAATAGGTCACAAGCGTTTTTATTTGTTGCAAAGTCAGAGCCAGCTTTCTTCCCCGACCTGTCGGAATTTCATATTTACCCCGCCCAAAAGGATATTGTTTCTCTTTGATAATGCCCAAGGTCAAAGCGTCGTTCATAATTGAACGAATTGCCCTGCATCTCATACCTATAGTGGTGTAGTTCCTTCCTGTTTCAAGTAAATGTTTTTCAAATTTCTTTAACCAGATCACAGTTACAAATTCAATTGGAATATTTTTCCCTGCAAATTCCTCAATAGTCTTTAAGGTATCGTTATAATAATTATATGAACCTATTCTGTTTTCGCTTAATAGTGATTCAATTTTTGCCTGAAAAGCTGTTCCAAGTGTATTGTCTGCAGAACTTTGTCCTAAGTAGGTATTTAAAGCCGTAAATGAAAAATTATCATCACGCTCAAGCTGAATAACAGCATTTTTTACCTTTTCAAAAGAAAATTGAATGTCCGTTCGAACAGAAATCTGTTTTTTACTTTTGGTATCTAATAGTTTTTCCCACTCTTCAATACTCAAATTCTTCCCGGTTGAATAATATTTTCGGTCTCTTTTAAAAGTAACTCTTATCTTTACAGGAAACGTTCCTTCTTTCAATTCCCTTCGTTGGTCAAGGATTGAGGAGATGGTGATACCGTTATTTGCATAATTAAACATAGCCCTTCAAGTGTTTTGTGTGCAAATTTAATTTGCACACAATTTGCACACAAAATAAGCGATTTAATCCAAAATAAGCAAATTAAACATTATAAAAAATTACCACAATCTACTGATTAATTGGATATTATAAAATTAAGTAAATAAAAGAAAATTAAAGAAAATATATCAAATATGATTCATAATCATGAGGTCGGCGGTTCAAGCCCGCCTCTCGCTACTGAAAATAAAGAGGTTACAAAACTAAAATTTGTAGCCTCTTTTTATTTCAAATAAGTTATTTACAAAATGCCTGTCAGATAAACGTTCTTTATTCGTTAATTACCTTCACATCCTTAAACATAAATGAATTGTCGCTAAGCCTTAATTTTTTTCCGCTGGCGGTGGTTACATTTTTAAGAATAACTTCTTTCGTTACAACATAGGGAAACTTTTCCACGTAAGATTCATCGGTCATTTTCGGATTGAAATTGGCAAAAATGGCCGGTCCCTGGTAATTCTCCGGATGGCTGGAATCGTCGATATGCAGGTTTTCAATGATAATCCGTTCCGGCATATAACAGGTGTAACCAAAATCATGCTGGCCTGAATTGGAGCCTCCAAACAGACTTGCACTGACTGGCCTGCCACCGGCGGGCACAAAAATACAGTTTCGAATAATAAATTCTCCCTGCCAGGTGCTGCCATAGTCAGAGCGCAGGTTGATGAGCGTCCTTCCGCGGATGGTGGAATTTTCTACGGTAAATGTTCCCGTGCCAATGGCATTTATTCCCATGTGACCGAGGGTTGAATTGCGAATGGTAGCATTAGCAACTCCCATGTGCGCATCGAACCTGGAAAAGGTGCAATTGTCCAAAACAAGGTTTTTGCAAAAATTGGATCCCATAATTCCCCAATAAGTTCCGTCGTTAATATCATTTGTCTGGCTGCAGTTAACAAATGAAACGTTTAGTGCCCGGTTAAGGGAAATATCGTAGGTACCCATGGAAACCGGAACTCCTGCCGAGCCAATGGTCCGGTAGGTTTTGTGGCCTGTCAGAACAGTGTTCTGCACTGTCACATAAGCGCAATTGCTCACATTGATAAAACCGCCGTAAGGCGCGCCATGCTCTCCTTCACCGGTAACGCGGTGTTCCAGTCCGTCCACAAGCACGTTGGAACGCCTGATGGCAATTCCCCGGCTGTAATACGTATATTTCGATTCTGCCTTATTGGCTATGGTGGTGAAACGTCCTCCCCTGACAGTCAGAGTTTTTTCGTCCATAGGAAGAGCGGTGATTTCTGTAATCTGTTCGAAATCCCAGATAATCGGAGCGTCCATATCCACGTTGCCGTTTTTATCCACAATAAAAATATCTGTTTGCGAGGAACCATTATTCTGGTTCGGACCAAACCGGATGTACCTTTTTACATTGGAATCGGTGACGGTAATCAGGCAGGTTCCCGGTAAGGTGACATCAATTTTCTCCTGATTTCTTTTCAAGGAAGATATCCCTTCAGGTTTAAACGGTTTCAGGGTTGAACTCACCATAAAAACATGCGCATTACGGTTTTCAACATCAGTATCGTCAATAATAAAGGCAGCGGTACCAAAATCGGTGTCGGTTTGGATGATTGCTGTGCGATCTTTTCCACTGATGTAATATGTTGCTCCATCATCGGCTTTTACAGGAAGACCCTGCTGATTGGCATATGCATGAGTCGCAGCAATGGCATTGATGTCATCGGTTTTGCCGTCGCCTTTTGCACCAAAGTCACTGTATCTGACTACCTCATTGGCTTTAAATTTACGGATATCCTTTTTGGATACATTTACAACTAATTCCCCGTTTTTATTTGTAGTTACCTGGGTTTTATTCCCGTCGGATGTTAATAAAACATTTTCAGGCAGACTTTTATTCTGCCCCTGCACCATACTGAATAAACTGAAAAAGAAGAAAAATAGAATTATTTGTTTCATCATGAAAGTATTTTTATATGAATCAATTTTTAAAAAGATAGTTAAGCTTGTCCGATATTAAATTTACAGCGTAAATATTATCATAAACCAACAATTTTCACACATAATCGCAAAAAAATTTCGAACTATCCGACCTATTGAAAATAAAATTTTGATTTTCTGTAATAGTATTATTCCATTTGATATCTAAAAACGAAGCATTTGCAATTTTTATTTTTTAAAAGAGATAAAACGGCAATGTTACGGATTTTCATAAATGATGAGGATTAATTCAACATTGGCAAACACCTTTTAAAAATTTAACCCGGATTATTCACAAATAATACTGCCGACGACATGGAACGACTAAGATTCAGGAATACTTTTTTCAAAAGTTCAATTTCTTCTAAGTAAGAATTAATCTGAACTTTATTCATATTTTTAAAATTTATGAATCGTTCAGGTTAAAGAGTGATATTAAATGCAGGTTGAAGTTAACAGGAAGAATATCAAATTCTTTCCGGATTCATCAAGAGTACTTGCCCGGTTTCGGTAAACGAAAAGAACGGGATTGAAGATGCGCGAATTGTTAAGTTCATGGAAGATTTCGACGAAACCATTTGCTTTGATACATACACAGCATTCGAGGGCACTGCCATATTGCCAAAAATGCCTGAAAACCTTGATTTTATAATTACAGAGTATTGCCGCTTCTTGGCGAAATTGCCCAAAACAAAGGGATGGCGCTTTTCCCCCGTAAAATGAACGGGAAATAAACCATGCTTTGCCGCGGGGACGGGTCCAACAAGTACATTTTTTATTCAGACAATATTAACATCTGGCGCAATGCCAATTATTACAGCAACCTCGAAATTTCCAAATGTGTGAATGATGTAACACTTATTCAGAATTGTGTAATGCTTTTAAACCATAAAGTTACGAACTTACAAGTGTGAAAAATCATTCACAACTGTTCCGCCAGTAGCGGAAATATCATACAAAAAGAATATGAAAACGCAAAAAACGAACATCGCAATAAAAAGTATCTTCCTGACAGTTTTTGCAGTAATGCTGATACTTCCATTCACTTCGTGCGCAAAAAAATTTACTTTCATCAACTCAACAGTTGTTCCTGGTGCTGATGGTTATGTTAAAGTAAAAAAGGACAACAACAAGAATTACATTATTAAAATAGAAGTGGCGGATTTGGCAGCAGTAGAACGTGTTCAGGCATCAAAAACCACGTATGTGGTGTGGATGGAAACTGACGAAGGCAATGCCGAAAACCTGGGCCAGTTAAAAAGTTCAACCAGCTTTTTTTCAAAACGCCACACCGCATCGCTGGAAACGGTTTCTTCCTATAAGCCGGTAAAAATTTTTATTACCACCGAAGAAGGTGTAAATACCCAATATCCTGGCCGGCAGGTAGTATTAACCACTGAAAATTTTAAGGTAAAATAGATGTTAAAACAAAATATCATGAAAAATTCACTTTACATCATTGCAGGTTTACTGGTGCTTCTCTGGGCAATAGTAACTTTTGGCTTTCATTCATTCAGAGCTATTGATATACTGCTTCCTATAGCTGCTTTTATTGTTCTACTGAGAATTCTGTTTTATAAAAAAACACCTAAAAATAATAATAATGGAAGCAAAATTTGACATGAACCAATGGGGATACATTAAGGATAAACTCCAGGATCAGTATCCTGAACTGACCAATGCTGATTTGTTTTGGGGGCGTGTTTCAAGAAATGATTTGCTGGAAATGATTTCAAACAAACTGGGAAAAACACAGAAAGAAATAATTAATGTAATTGATTCATTTTGAGTATTATTAAAGCGAACAATTAACATTAGGTTAACCAGTACAAAAAAGGCTTTGCCGTAATTGTTGCTCACCCCGGTGACGAAACTTTGTGGGCAGGAGGAACAATTATGAGCCACTCTTCCCGGAATTGTTTTATTGTTTCAGTTTTTCGGGGAGATACGAAAACAATAACATTCAAACATTTTCAAAAAAAAACCGGTTTACGGTTACTTGCCTTGCCCATAAACTAAAACACTGAAGAGGCTCTTTAATCGAACAGGAGTTGAACAAAACATGAAACTCAGTTCGTTCGGTGATGAAAAGGAATTATTTAAACACCCTGCTAATTTTCTTTAAAAGTTCAAAAAGGCAACCAAACTTTAAATATATTCGTTCCTGAATAAAACAAAACAGCATGAAGCAGATCAGATCACAAACAAAAATAATCGCGACTTTAGGGCCGGCAACTTCCTCTAAAACCATTATTTCCGATTTAATTAAGGCAGGAGTGGATGTTTTCAGGATAAATTTTTCACATTCCTCAAAAAAGGAATATTTGAGGTTAGCCAGCCTGATAAAAGAATTGAACCAGGAATTGTGCACCAATGTGGCCATTTTGGCAGATTTACAGGGACCAAAGCTCAGGGTAGGCGAAATTGAAAACAATTTGATTCTGTTAAATGAAGGCGATGTGATAACCTTTGTTAATGAAAATCGTCTGGGGCAAAAAGATCATATTTACATGAGCTATCAGGAATTCCCTAAAGATGTAAATGCCGGTGAAGTAATATTAATCGATGATGGAAAAATAAAGCTTGAAGTGATTGAAACCAACAAAAAAGACCGTGTGAAAGCAAAAGTGGTTTACGGAGGGCCGCTTTCTTCATACAAAGGAGTTAATCTGCCGGGCACCCAGGTTTCGCTGCCGTGCCTGACGGAGGAAGATATTTCGAACACATCTTTTGCACTGGAACACGGTGTGGACTGGATAGCCATGTCGTTTGTCCGGAAAGCCTCTGATGTTCTTGTGCTGAAAGAACTTATCGGTAAAAGCAACAATGATGCCGGAGTAATTGCCAAAATTGAAAAACCGGAAGCGCTCCTTGAAATCGATCAGATTATTGATGCGACCGATGGAATTATGGTTGCGCGCGGCGACCTGGGTGTAGAAGTGCCGTTTGACCAGGTTCCTTTGTATCAGAAACAAATTGTTGAAAAATGTATCAGACAATCAAAACCGGTAATAATTGCCACCCAGATGATGGAAAGTATGATAACCAGTTTCAGGCCCACACGGGCCGAAGCAAATGATGTGGCCAATGCCGTACTTGACGGCGCTGATACACTGATGTTAAGCGGAGAAACCTCCATCGGAAAATATCCGGTTGAAACCATAATAAACATGCAACAGATTATTTCTTATACTGAATTTCAGGGAAAACCGTTTAACAAACAACACGAACCGGCAAAGGAAAATTCCACTTTTCTGGCCGATTCAATCTGCTTTAATGCAACAAAGCTGGCCAAAGAAGTGGAAGCTAAGGCAATTATTGTATTTACACATTCAGGATATACCGCAATCCGTATTTCCAGTCATCGGCCAAAAGCCCGGATATTCGCTTTTACCAATAACAAAAATATTGTGCAGAAAATTTCGCTGGTTTGGGGAGTAATCCCTTTCTTTTTAGATACTTACAATTATTTAAACGAAGCTATTCCCGAGGCAGTAAAAATTCTGAAGGAAAAAAATTTACTTTCCGATGGTGACTGTGTGGTTTTTGTTGGTACCACTCCGTTGAAACTTCAGGGAAGCACAAATATGATGAAGGTTGGCTATGTGTAAAGAAAAGATGTGAATCAGGCAGAATTCACATCACAGTTTTTAGGGATATTTTTGGGTATTTTAAACTGTTCCTGAAAAGGTAAAATGGTTCTGTTCAATTTTTCAGAACTGACTATTCAGCATATTTTTTAACATAGAATGGAGCCGGTAAAAAAATTTACAGGCAGGGAGTAATTTTTTTTGGAGCAAAATATTAATACAATTATTTTTTACAGCACATATACGGCAACCAGAGTTTACCAAACATTAAAACTCCTCTGATGATTGGAAACATAGAACAATAAAGGTTGACTATATTTCCGCTACAAAATAAATATTGAATAGCTTTGGATCACAGATAATATAATTGTTGGAAGTGCTATATTTGTTTTGCACTCGTATTATTTAAAACCCTAAAAACACAAAAGGAAAATTGTGCTATTGAATTTTTAGGATTTCGTTTGATTGCTGCTGTTTTTCAGATAATAGGTGTGATTTTACTTTCTCTATTCATATACCTCATCGAAGACTACCTTTCCTCACCTTTGGAGAGCTTACCTTATTTTGAAAATCTTGGAGAAATGTTGAAAATAGTACAAGATTTGACTAATCATTTAGGCGTAATGGTAGCTACTGGTTTAGGAAATTTAATTTTGTATTACATTTTCTACAACGGGAAATTTATTCCAAAATGGTTAT
>JAZBNQ010000235.1:0-4884 GCA_036350775.1 Mariniphaga sp. | reverse complement strand
CTTCTTCCTAAAGTACCGCTCCGATTTTCCCCACAGCTTACCAGCCTGCCTGAACAAACTTTTAGTTGCTTTTTCCATTGACTGGTCTGCTTTTTTGTAAGCCTCGCTTTGATGTATTTTTTCTGCGGTTTCGTCAATAAATTCTTCTGTCTTTTCTATCCAGCTATCGGTTTTGGATTTTGAATTTTCTTTTTTTTCTTCCGGTTCCTGTTTTTTTTCAGGTTTCATGTGATAATTTTTTGTGTTGATACATCAGGTTGATTTCAAAATTCTTTTCTTCACTTTCTGCCACGATTCGGTAATCAGGAAACTCTCTTCCATGTAACTCATCATTTGTTCCAACCGTTTTAACGGAACGGCAAAAGTAAGGATATTTTCACCCACACACGGTCGGGCCGAGATGTCGAACATGCCGATTATCGCCCGCTGCCTATCCTTCAGGCTTTCACTGTATGGATAATATATAATGGAGCTGCATCCCGAACCAAACGGGGTAATGGTTGCGTGCGGGTCGTTCTGATCGAAAGTGGCGAGGGTAAACAATCCCGACAACACATCGGGAGTGGCAAAAAAAATGGCCACTTCAGGTTTTTCCTCATCCGTGAGTTTGTCCCACCGTTTAAAAACAATGTTTCTGCCCGAGCCCGGCAGTTTCGGAAACCGGGTCATAAATTCGTTTACCTGCTCCGGTGTTTGCAGGTAGCGTTCGCCTTCCGTTTCCTCATTCCCGCACGAAAGGAAATACTCAAATCCCGGCCGCATTTTTTCGGTGTAGCCCAGGTACCGTTTAGCGCCTCCGCACCCAATTCTTTCCGCATTATACACCAGCGATTTTCCTTTCCGAACTTTAGCCAGTTCGCAGATGATGCAACTGCGGCCTTTTGGTATTTTGGCCCAATCTGCTCCGCCGTCGCCATCTGTAAAGTAAAATGCAATTGGAAGTTCGGCATTCCCGAAATATTTTTGCCAGAGGTGGAGGAACTTTTCTTTCATTGATGTCTGAATTTTTGATTCTCCCTCAAAGATAGGGTTTTGGGAACAAAGATAGAAGCCTTAAAACTGTGCTTTATGAAATTCTTCCGGATTAAAATTGGTCAGTTCCGCCAGCACTTCATTTTTGCGATTTACAATTTGGTAGGGCGGATTATAACCAAGGTATTCTAAATTGTCATGGTATTGCAGGTTCAACCTTTTTAATACTTCTTTCAGCTCGTTCATCTTTTTTTCAGTTTTCCTGCTGCTGGCATACCCTCCGAATTGAATAACGGCTGCATACACTGGCTTCGACCGATGCAAGAGGATGTCATTATTCAAAGGTTCAGGTAATTGGTCAAATTCCAACTTAGAGGGAAGGACAAAACTCATGGTACTTTTTTGTTCTGTATTACTGATCCTTACAGGTGAAGTCATGGAAATTTTCTGGTTCTCGCTGTTTCCTCCAAAAATATATTCCGCTAAAATACGAAAGCCCGAATTTCGTGAATTATCGTAGCCTTCCATGGTCACTGAGGCTAAAGCGGCTTCCGGGTAATACCGTATTTCAAAATTGCCTTCTTTATAAATGGTTTTAAACTTTTGAGTCTCAGTTTTAGCTTTTGTTTTTGTCATCATTCCGGTTAAAATTATTAATCCAATAGTTATTAGAAGTATAAATAGCAGTGTTTTCATGTTTGTTTCATAAATATAATGTAATATTTAAACAAAAAAGGTGTAAGGAAGTTTATCCAGGCTTAATAATAAAATACATTTTCAGCAACAGTTTTGCATTGCAGTGTCATCATACAACTTTATTTCTTTGGAATCAGTGTAAATGCTGGAATTAGAAATGAAACAATAAGTTTCTTTCCCCTAACAAATCTGGAATACTGGCCGTCTAATCATTTATCAGGGCAACAATTAGAAATTCGGGGAAACTCAATCATTCCAATTAATTTGTATTAAAAACAATAACTTTATTTTTTGTTTAGCAACTTGTTTCTATTTTAGTGCCTTTTAGTAATAATCAAAATTTAATTATCAATGAATTCGTATATTTTTCCGATTTTAATATTTCTGTCTTTTATAACTTTTGCAGGCCTGCATAAAGCAGTCGCACAATCTGAAAACATTCAATCGGTTCAGGTAAATGTTGATGAGGAATACCAGACCATTACCGGGTTTGGCGCATCGCTGGCGTTTTACGAAGGCTGGCTGCCGGCTCATCCCAACCGGGCCGAAATTTACGATGTTATTTTTAAAGAGTTAAGCCTCGATATTTTGCGTGTGAGAAATGCTTACGGTTACGATAATAACATGATTGGCTATGTGAAACAATTTGCTACGGCAGCTCAAAATTCACTGGGCCATCCCATCGATATTATGGTAACGTCATGGGGTCCTCCCGGTTATTTTAAAAGCAATAACGATAAAAGTAACGGGGGAACACTAAAATATACTGTAAACAATGGAAAAGTAGAGTTCGACTATCCCGGTTTTGCCCAATGGTGGGATGCAGCTCTTGACAACTACAATTCCAATGGTATTTTTCCGAAATACATTAGTATTCAAAACGAACCCGATTGGGCAGCCTTTTACGAGAGTTGTCTGATGCGGCCTGCCGAAGTGGTAAATTCCACTGACACCATTGCCGGGTACAATAAAGCACTTGATGCGGTTTACGATACCGTAAAACAACGCGAAAATCCTCCTTTGTTTCTTGGACCGGAGTGCATCGGAATCGGGTACAATGCTGTGGAAAATTATATTAATCCGCTCGACCTTTCTAAACTTCACGGTATTGCTTATCACCTTTATCACGGTGCTGAAAGTGGAACAGTGGAAGATGATCCTTTTACTTCGACCAATTATGCTAAAGTAAGTAATTTCCACCCGGAAGTGCCCCATTTTCAAACCGAATATTCACGCGAGGGCTGGTTTACGGTTGCCGGAATGATTTTTCAGTCGCTTGCCCAGGCCAATGTTACGGCCTGGCTATACTGGGATTTGGCCTGGGAAAACGGTGGGCTGGTAAACCTTCATTTCCCCTGGGACCGGAGCCGTTGGACCAACTCGGTGGGTTACAACCGCACCAAAGATTTTTACGTGTTTAAACACTATTCAGCATTTATTCATCCCGGATGGAAAAGGATTGGCACATCGGGCAACAGTGAACTGCTGAAAACAGCAGCATTTATAAGTTCCACCAGTGATTCCGCAGCATTTGTTGCGATTAACCGTTCGGCCAACGACTCGCTAAAAGTAAAAATTCAAATTCCCGGTTTTGAAATGGAAGAAGCAACAACTTATTCTACCTCAGAAGAGAATAATTTTATTACTTCTGATTATCTGAATGATACTATCCTTGTGCTTCCGCCCCGCTCCATTAACACAGTTGATATAAGGTTATCATCTGTTAATTCTGCAGCAAAAATTCCGGTTAGGGAACAAACATTTTCAGAGGTGGACATATTTCCCAATCCGTTTTCACAATCGGCCCAAATCAGGTTTGTTTCCGAAAAAAGTGCAGATTATTCGCTGGAAATATTTGATTTGAGCGGAAGTCAATTGGTAAAAAAGGAATTGGGATTTTATCCTCCCGGAAAACATCAGGTTGAAATAAACAGGCAAGGGTTTGAAAACAGGATTTACTTTTTCAGACTATTTAATTCAGCCGGGCAAACCACAAAGGGAAAGTTCGTGGTTACCGACTAATTCTTTTTTGTGCCAGCTGCAATTCCGGCTTTCCCCAGTTGAAATCCCAGTAAAGCATTACCCCAATCCGCATTCCGTTCCATTCGGGTTTAATGATATCGTTGGTGCGGGTATTTCTGATAAGCTGGTCCGGTTCTCCGGGCAGGTGGTAACCTTTTTCAAATCCAAGGTAATATCCTGCACTGGCTGCCAGTTGCAGGTGCCTGGTCAGAAAAAACTGGTAAGTTACACCCGGTTGCAGATACCAGCCCAACGCAGTGAAGTTTTGTTGGTAATCTTCATATTCCTCGTCCGGATAATCGGTAAGCCGGAATACCCCCTCCACAACCATAAAACTCATTGCCATTCCACCTTCGAAGGTTGCGCAAATTCCGCTTTTTTTCCCAGGTGAAGAACCCAGTATAACTTTTCCCCCGGCATTAACCAGCCGTTGCAGGTTGTCGAAAGTATAATGCCCCGAATAGTCGGCCAGATGCAGTCGCGATCCGGTAGAGGTGGCTGAAATGTTCAGCCCTGCTGCCAGAGTCCTGGGAAAACTGTACAATACTTCTCCCTTGTAAACAAACCAGGGCGGAAAATTGTCGGTCGTTTTGGGATTGAACGCCAGCAGGCTTTTAACAGTCTGGTTGTATTCTTTTGCTGAATTCATGTCAAATGAACCTCCTCCGCCTCCTATTCCGCCAAGAATGGTCTGGCTGTTTACCGAAACGTAAAACAGGCTAAAAAACACCAGAATAATCAGATTTTGAATTGCTTGTTTCATACCGGTTAATTTTTTGTGGTTACGGGTAACCGTTTACCCTGGCTCCAGAAAACCTGGTTGTTGTTGAATACAAAGTTCCAATGCGAGGAATAGTACGATTCACGGTTTTTGCAAATTATTTCGTTTTCACCGTTACTGGTATTTAAAAGTACAAGGGTTTCATCCTGCCGCAAAAGAAGTTTTCGGCTGTCAGGATCGAGATGAAAAGGCAAGGGGTCGCCTGTTCCTTCAATGTTCCAGCGGTGTTCTGTTTCCAGCGTATTGCAGTTAATTACTTCAACCATTTTGCCTTTAACCAAAACCAGCTTGTCGGCTTCGCCGGCCAAAAAACCGGCAAAGGAAACAGTTTGCCAGTCTGCAAATAAACCGGGCAACTCTTCCAGGGTTTCGCCATTGTACCTGAAAAACTCCCAACCGGCATAGGTTTTAAT
>JAZBNQ010000234.1:0-2263 GCA_036350775.1 Mariniphaga sp. | reverse complement strand
GTAAGCCCAGCCGGATTTTACCAGTTGGTCGGCATATTTTTTATACAAGTCTTTCCGTTCGCTTTGCCGGTACGGGCCAAATTCTCCGCCCATTCCGGGACCTTCGTCAGGATTTAAACCGCACCATTTCAGGCTTTCTACAATGTATTGTTCAGCTCCGGGCACGAACCGGTTCTGGTCGGTGTCTTCAATGCGAAGGATAAAATCACCGCCCTGTTTTTTGGCAAAAAGGTAGTTAAAAAGTGCGGTGCGCACGCCTCCCATGTGAAGCGGTCCGGTTGGACTTGGGGCAAATCGTACCCGTATTTTCTGGTTGTTCATTGTTCTGTTTTTGAAATTCGGTGCAAAGATACGATTTATCGTTTGAGAGAGGTAAGTTTGTAATTGCGTAAATGCATGAATGATTTATATCTTACCTTTGTGGGCTGAAAATTTTAAAAATATGGAGCGAAGAGAGATTGAAATTATGGCGCCTGTGGGTTCGTACGAATCTTTGATGGCGGCTATTCAGGGCGGGGCTGGTTCGGTTTATTTTGGCGTGGAACACCTGAACATGCGGTCGCGCTCGGCCAACAACTTTTCGCTCGACGACCTGAATAAGATTGTGGAAATTGCCACCGCGAACAAAGTAAAAACCTACCTCACCCTGAACGTTGAAATTTTCGACAACGAAACAGACCAAATGCATGCCGTGCTCGATGCAGCCAAAAAAGCCCGCGTTTCCGCAGTTATTGCCGCCGACATTTCGGTGATTATGTATGCCCGCTCCATTAAGTTGGAAGTGCATATTTCAACGCAGGTAAACATTACCAATGTGGGGGCCGTGAAGTTTTATGCGCAGTTTGCCGATGTGGTGGTTTTGGCCCGCGAAATGAATCTGGGGCGGGTCTGGGAAATTAGCAAGCAGATAAATGAACAACAGATAAAAGGGCCTTCAGGAAACCTGGTGAAGCTGGAAATGTTTGTACACGGGGCACTCTGTATGGCTATTTCGGGGAAATGTTACCTGAGCCTGCACGAAATGAACTCGTCGGCCAACCGGGGCGCTTGTCTGCAAACCTGCCGCCGGGCATACACGGTTACCGACAAGGAAACGGGTGCGGAGCTGGAAATCGATAACGAATACATTATGTCGCCCAAAGATTTGAAAACCATTCATTTTCTGAATAAAATACTGGATGCCGGCGTTTCGGTACTGAAAATTGAAGGACGCGCCCGTTCACCCGAATATGTAAAAACCACGGTGCAATGTTACCACGAAGCAGTGGAAGCGTATTTTGAAAAAACGTTCACCGAAGAAAAAATAAAACAATGGGACGAGCGGCTGGCATCGGTTTTTAACCGCGGATTTTGGGAAGGTTATTATTTGGGTAAGCATTTGGGCGAATGGAGCGCCAATTATGGCTCGCGGGCTACCAAACGGAAAATTTACATTGGTAAGTGCACCAATTATTTCAGCAATATTGGAGTCGCCGAATTTAAACTGGAAACCCAAAACCTCAAAACCGGCGACGAAATTATAGTTACCGGGCCAACAACCGGCGTGGTTCAAACCGTTGTAAAGGAAATCAGGTTCGATTTGCAACCTGTTGGAGAAGGTTTGAAAGGACAGCGCATTTCGGTTCCTGTTGATATAAAACTCAGGCGATCGGACAAACTGTTTAAAGTGGTGGATGCCAAAGAGGTGAAAGAACGGCGGTAGTTTTTTCTGCATAGGTTTGGATTTTAGATAAGGAAAATCATATCTTCATGGCTGAAAATATAACCAATCATTATGAAACGCAGTATAGCCCTTATTTTTCTGGTTTTTTTGATTTACGGAGTAGCCTCCGGGCAGATTTTCAGATACCGGTTAAGCGCTAACGGTGGTATGTTTTTAGGTGAGCCGGGGAAAGCAGAAATTGATTACCCCATGAAGGATGAATTGTCACATCCTGGCAGTGAGGAATTTTCTGCAGTTTTTAAACCAGGTGCAGAATTGGAAATAATGGCGCCGGTTACGCCGGATTTTGAACTGGGATTGCAGTTTGGCTATTCAAATATTGCAGGCCAGACTCCAACAGCGCCTTTGTATAATTTTTTCCTGTCGCGATTTAACCCGCTTCCCGACAATCATAAATATCCTGATGAAGCATTAATATTCGATACCAAAATTCTGAACATGTTGGGAACAGCCCGCTTTTATATTCTGCCGTTTAAAAGCAACATGAATATATTTTTGAAACTCATGAGCGGTGTTTCTTTTACAGGCACTGATTTTACT